>JBIKVD010000129.1:0-10621 GCA_044357055.1 Oligoflexales bacterium
TTCGGTAATGCAAACTTGCCAAGTCATCGCTCATGGTTTGAAAGCAGAACAAAAGATAGTCCAAGTACTGGATGTCGACGATAGGTCGCAGCCCCCTCAGGGCAGCTCCAATCCCTTGGCCTAAGATCGTGGTTTCTCGGATGCCGGTATCCGTACAGCGATTTTCCCCGAATTGCTTTTGGAGATTCTCAAACACCTGGTTCACATCGCCGATAAATCCGACATCTTCGCCGATGACGAATAGTCGAGGATCCTGGGCGAATTTATAATGAAAGAAATCCCTCAGGACCACCCGTCCATCAACCCATTCACAAGTTTCGTCCACCTGGGCGGGAATTGCGGCAATGCGGGTAGCGCTGCTTGCCTGCTCGGCATGCAAGTGGGACGTGTACCGCTCCTTATTTGCCTGGTGATAGTTATGGTACCAGGTAGAAAGGGCCTCAGCTGGCACAGAGTTGTTTTTGGCAAAAAGCAGAGCTCGGTAGACAACAGAATCAATGGTTTTGCGATAGATCATTGGCGCGCTGCTCAGGCCCTGGGTCAGGCTTTGAATTTCGGTAGAAGAAGTGCTTTCCGCCAGGTTGCGTAGATGCGCCAAGGCCTCTTCCTTTTCCTTAAGAATAGGTTGAAGGTAGGCCTGCCATGCGGCTTCCTTTTCCGCGCGGACATAGTCTGTGCATTCAGCTTCTAGCTCAAGCATTTCTTGCTCGTTTGCGAAACCCTGAACCAAAATCCACTGCCGAAACTGCTTAATGCAGTCGTATTTTTCTTCCCATGCCAATCGCTCTGCAGACTTGTAGCGCTCATGGGATCCGCTGGTGGAATGGCCTTGAGGCTGAGTCATTTCAGTGATGTGAATGAGAGCAGGCACATGTTCTTTTCGGGCTAGATCTACCCCAGCCTGGTAAGCCTGCCACATATCCGAATAGTCCCAACCCTTGGCACTGAGTATTTGATACCCATTCACACCCGGCTCCCGGGCGAATCCGCTCAGGGCCTTGGAGATAGACTCCTTCGTTGTGTGATAGCGCTGAGGAACAGAGATTCCATAGCCGTCATCCCATACCGACATAACCATGGGTACTTGTAAAACCCCAGCCGCATTGATCGTCTCGTAGAACAGTCCTTCGGAGGTACTGGCATTGCCAATAGTGCCAAAGGCAACTTCTTGGCCATTCCTGGTGAATTTTTGCGCGGTATCTTTGAGGTCCTGCCGTTCTCTATAGAGTTTTGAGGCATAGGCCAGACCAAGAAGGCGAGGCATTTGTCCTCCCGTAGGTGAAATATCGGAAGAGCTGTTCCCCCTTGTCATCTGATCGAGCCAATCGCCCGAAGGTGAGAGTATGGGGGTGGCCGGGTGGTTGTTCATTTGGCGACCAGAGGAGTGCGGCTCATTTTCTGGATCATTGTCCGCATAAAGCTGGGCAAAAAACTGTCGCACCGTTAGTTCGCCAATGGCCATCATAAAGGTCTGATCACGATAATATCCCGAGCGCCAGTCGCCGTGTTGAAAGTGCGCTGCCATCACGAGTTGAGCAAGCTCTTTGCCATCACCGAAGATGCCGAATTTTGCCTTTCCCGTGAGGACTTCCTTGCGTCCTAGCAAACTAGCCTGACGGCTGATCATTGCCAGTTTGAGATCTCGCATGACCTGAGCTTTGTCGAAAGTTTTATGGTCAGATTTAGCACGAGAACTTGACTTGGGTTTGCTACCTTTTGTGCCTTTATAACTGGGAGTAGGAGCGATTTTATTGCCCGGTTTTTTTGCCGTTCCTCTCTTGTTTTTTGCATTCGAAGCCATTTCAAATTGCAGCATGGATCAAAACCTCATCATAGCGGATTGTATAAAATGGTTAGGTAAGCTGGATTACGGTAACTCCATCGCCACCTTCGCCTTGAGAGCCCACCCTAAAGCGAATGGGGTAGGGGCACTCATGCTCAAGGGCGTAGCGAACGGCTCTTTTTAAGTCTCCATTGCCATGTCCGTGCAAGATGAGGATGGAGCCCGTCCCTTTCAACATGGCTTGATCTAAAAAAGCCCAAGTGGCCGCCAAGGCCTCGTCAACTCGCTGTCCTCGCAAATCCAAGGTGTTGTTAGATGTCGGCATCAAAAATGGGATCTCTTGTGAGCTGCTATTTCCGATCGAAAGGCTGCGATTGCCATCGTTCGCTCCGGAGCGTGGTTTTGCCCGCGCAAAGGACGGATTTGCAGGTGGGGAGTCTGGAGCGGAACGAAGATCACGCAGAGCTACTTTTAGCTTGATTTGACCCGTTTGCACTTCACCTGTGGACTGGTGAAGGTCAAATTCCTTCAATTCACCTAGCTGTTGCAAAGGCACGATATAAACTTTTTGGCCCCGCTTTAAAGCTGTGAGATCGAGGGCCTGACCCATCAGTAAAGGACTTTTGTCAGCCCGCTGATTCAACTCTGCGATTTGCGCCCTCAGGGACTTGAGGTCTGACCCGCCACGAGAACGCACTTGCTTTGCGGCGTCTCTCTGCTCATCTATCCCAACTGCGGTAGCGGCGGGGTTGGCTAAGGATTTTATGGTTAGGTCCAGTTCTTCCAAGCGACGATGATAGTCTTCTTCCAGAGGGCGCAAGCGTTGGGCCGTTTTCTCTTTAACCTCTGCTTCAATTTGTTGCCGACGAGCAGCGATTTGCTCTCGTTGCTGTTCCCAGTGGTATTTGCTTTGTTCCGCATCCTTTTGCAGCTTGTGTAGTTCCAGGCGCAGCTGTTCGTAATGGGATTTTTCCGCGGTGAGGCTTTCTACCGCCTTGTCGAAATTAACGGATTCGCTCCCTCGCAATTGCTTGGCGCGCGCTAAAATATCGCTAGGCATGCCAAAATTTGCCGCCATTTCAAGGCCGTAGCTATTGCCCGGGACATCGAGGAGCAGCTTATAGGTTGGGCGGTAGTTCTGATTGGAAAACTCCATAGCGCCATTGCGAAAGCTAGGATTGGTGAAGGCTAAGGTCTTTAAGCGATCAAAGTGGCTGGTGACAACGACATGGGTTTTTCTTTTTCCCAATTCTTCTAAAATGGATTGGGCTATGGCCTCACCGGTGAGCGGTTCGGTGCCGACAGCCAATTCATCAAAAAGTACGAGGTCCTTTCCCGAAGCGCGATGCAATATGGGCACTAAGGCCGCAATGTGGGAGGAAAAGGTAGAGAGATTGGCGGAAAGATCCTGAGAGTCGCCAAGTTCCATATAGATATTGTCAAAAAGGAAGAGTTGCGAATCGGCGTGACAAGGTAGTAAGAGGCCTGCTTTGGCCATCAGGTGCAAGAGACCAACCGTCTTTAACACCACCGTTTTCCCGCCTGCATTGGGACCCGTGATGAGTAGAACTCGCTGCTCTGGCAACACCAAAATATCATTTGGGACCTGCTGATCTGCAGCGACATTTAAGAGAGGATGCCGAGCCTCGAGCAATTGCAGCTTGGGCTGCTCACTAATAGAAATGGCGATCGCATTCATCTGTCTCGCCAATACAGCTTTTGCATTGGTAAAGTCGATATGCACGAGCCAGCGGTAATTATCGCTGAGGATCGGTAAATCTTTCGTTACATCAAGAGATAAGTCGCGCAGTATGCGAATGACTTCCAGTTTTTCGGCCAACTCCATCTCGAGCAATTGATCATTCTCTTTGCTGATTTCATTAGGCTCAAAAAAGAGCGACTGCCCGCTTTCTGAAGTATCGATGGTTCGACCGCGAATCCGTCCCCGGCTATCTAGCTTGAGTGGCAGCACATAGCGGTCGTGACGCTGGGTAAAATAGTTATCTTGCAGATAAGGAACGATATGCCCGTAGGTCATCAGCTCCGTCAGCTGTTTTTCGATACGCTGGCGGAGTTTTCTCTTGCCACTGCGAATTTCTCCGAGCAAAGGGCTGGCGGAGTCCTTGATGGTTCCGTCATCCTCTAAGGTTGCTTGCAGTTTGCGAAGGAGTTTGGGCAGGGGATCGAGTTGCTGCCTGGTTTTAGCCATCAGCGCTGATTTACTAGCGAGTCCATTGGCAAAACTTGAAAGGGCCTGCACCCCCAGTAACAATCTTTGCACTTGCTGAAGTTGATCCGCTGCTAGCATGGCACTCACTCGGGCCGTGCGAAAAATGACTTCAAGATTGGGTAGTTCGCAAGGCGGCACATGATAGCCCGCGATAAGCAACTGACATAGATCATCCGTCTCTTGCCACGAACGCTCTATGCCCGATCTCTCCAAATTAGGATAAAGGGCGCTGGCTTGGGCCGCGGCATCTTCGGTATGGCAAGCGCTCGCAAGACGCCCTTGCAGCAACTGCCAATCTAGTTTGTTGAGGTCGGGCATATCGGATTTCAGCATGATGAGAGAGGCTCTTCTTTGTTGGGCGGTCTGCGTACCTGCCACTTTAGTACTACTATGAATCGCGGGCATTGAACAAGGTTTAGAGCGAGAGTCGTCAACCCACCGTAATATCTGATTCTAGGGGACTGCACGCACTCACGGAGAAAATGCCATTCTCCTTATTCGATTTTGCAGTCCGATTCACGAAGGGAATCTTGGGGAAAGCTTGGCAAACCTTTTTGAATTATGTCATTATTTTCAATAACTATACATTTTTCCTTTGGGGGAGCGAAATTGGAAACCGCAATATTAGGCTCACATCCCCCACTAGTCATCCTGGCGTTGGGAGTTTTAGGGCTAGTGATTGGCAGTTTTTTGAATGTTTGTATTTTTCGCATCCCAGAGGGAACTTTTTGGCAGAAAGCCCGCTCTATTTGCCGCAGTTGTGGAACTTTAATTCCTTCTTACCGAAACATCCCTGTGTTCAGCTTTTTTCTGCAACGGGGACGCTGTGCAAGCTGCCATGAACGAATATCATGGCAATATCCCGTGGTAGAGGCGCTGTCGGCAATCCTCTTTGTGGCCTTCTATTGGAAGTACCCGTTTTTGATAGGCCATGATGGCCATATGGAAATGGATTGGGGAAACTTTCTACGCTATAGCCATGGGGCGATATTTTGCTGTTTCTTAATCATTGCGACGTTTGTCGACTTAAGATTGATGATCATTCCCGATGTCATCAGCCTGGGGCTTGTGGTGCTCAGTCCCTTGGTGGTTTTTTTACACCCTGAATTACGGTGGCAAGATTCTCTCTTCGGAGTTCTTTTGGGTGGGGGCCTGCTATACGGCATCGCCTGGCTCTACTGGATGCTAAAAAAGCAAATTGGAATGGGGATGGGAGATGTCAAGTTTCTTGCTGGAATCGGTGGCTGGTTAGGGTGGCAGTCCATTGGGCCTGTGGTGCTATACGCTGCGATCAGCGGCTCTGTGATTGGGCTTTTGGTCATGGCAGTGCGAGGGCGCAATATGAAAATGGCTTTGCCTTTTGGGCCTTACCTGGCCTTAGCCGCTTTATTATTTCTTTGGTTTGGCCCAGAAATGCTGCAATGGTTGCAGTTTGGGGGATCAGGTCAGGTCTAAAATAGGAAAGTTACTTAACGTTTGCATGATGAAGTATCGTTGATATTTCAAACTGAGCACATCAGGGAACATAAATGGGTTTAGATCGTGATGCATGGTTAGATGCATTAACAGAATTGGCGAACCAAACCGATGAATCGATGCTTTGCTCGGTTTTTCAAGACGTTATGCACCGCGTTTTTGGTATTGAGGCCCTAGGGCTTTGGCTGGTAGGGCAAAGCGAGGGGGCGGAGTTCCAATTCCTCGAAGGTAAATTTGGTCGTTCTTATAGCCCTGGTTTTGCGCCGCCAGAACGGGAAAAAATCAAAGAGAATTTGCAAATTCTCTGTAAATCTCCGCAATTTTGGGGCCATGGACTGCTGCAAGTCCCCGGATTAGAGGCAGGGGTTTCCTGTCATCTCTTTGGCAAAAGCAACACCGATTGCCAAATTGTCTTCTGGAAGCCCAGTAGCAAATCCGTCTCGGAAACTGATTTGGCCTCGCTCTTGGTCCTATTCCAGTGCCAATTAGCTCGAGTCCGACAATTAGCCGACATGCGCGAATATCAGTATCAGGATGAGTTGACGGGGCTATACAACCAAAAGCACCTCGATCGGATTCTGGAGCAGGAGCTTCGCCGGGGAGAGCGTTTGCAGACCAAGTTTGCTGTTGTCTTTCTTGATCTCGATAATTTTAAGCACATCAATGATAATCATGGCCATCTGGCGGGAAGCAGTATCCTAAAACAGTTCGGTGACCTTTTGCGCGATACGCTGCGAGACGTCGATAGTATTATCCGTTACGGAGGTGATGAGTATGTCGTCATTCTCTTGGGAGCCGATTCCTATACTGCCTGGCAGGTGTCTGAACGTATTCGCAGTACGGTCGCAGCCCATGTCTTCATCGCCGATGGCACATCGCTCAGACTGACTTGCTCCATGGGTATCGCTTGCTATCCAGAAGATGGCATGACTAAGGAATCCCTGCTCAAAGCTGCCGATCAGCAAATGTATTTCAGCAAGGAAAAGGGCAAAAACCTTATTTCTGCGAGGGGCAAGCAACCTCAAATTTCTGGACTGGACGAATCTTGGATGATGCAAAGAATTAAGCAACGTAGAAAGACTTAATCCTATGACAGAGCGAGCCCCCAGCAGCAGCGAGGTAACCATGACCGAGATTGTGTTGCCCCAGCATACCAACGCTTTAGGTACTGTCTTTGGTGGAGTGGTGATGTCCTGGGCCGACATAGCAGCCGCTTGCGCCGCAATGCGGCATACAAGGAAAGCTGTGGTTACGGCTTCGATGGATGCCCTGCATTTTCTGGCACCCATTAAATTGGGCTGGATCGTAAGCATTAAAGCCAGAGTCAACCAAACTTGGAACTCCAGTATGGAAGTAGGGGTCCGCATCGAAGCAGAGAATCCTTTAACAAGTGAGCATTATCATACGGCAAGCGCCTATGTTACCTTCGTTGCTGTCGATCAGCACGGCAAACCGATAAGCGTCGCGCAAATTAAACCGGAGACGGAAGCCGATAAACGACGACAAAAGCAGGCGGTAGTGCGACGTCAAAGCCGCCTTAACCTCAAGAATCAACTGGCCGAAAAATCATGAAAAAATTCTTCTGGTGCATCCTCTTGTTTGGTAGTTGGGGCTCCTCGTGGGCTGCAGGCGATAGTCTGTTCGATTTGCCTGCTCGGCCAGAGCAGGCAAAAATCCATCTTATGACCGTTGGACTTGGCGAAGACGTCTATACCAGATTTGGTCATTCCATTGTGCGGGTCGAGGACGCGGATACTGGCCGGGTGCAACTGCTGAATTGGGGGTTGTTTGATTTTGATGCTCCTGATTTCTATTATAACTTCTTTCGCGGCCGATTGATTTATATGATGGGGGCGTCCGATCTAGGCAGAACGATCCATCTCTATGAGCAAAGAGAGCAGCGCAAAGTCTGGCAGCAGGAATTGAGATTGACGCCGGAGCAGAAGGTTGAATTTTTGCAATTAATACATGAGAACGGTCGCGAAGAAAACATCCGCTATCCCTATCAATATTTCTATAACAACTGCGCTACGGTGATTCGCGACATGCTTGACAAGGTTTTTGACGGCCAGCTTGAGAAACATTTCAAAGCTCGCATCGTTGATAGAACCTACCGACATTATGTTTATACGAACCTCAATAAGCCACCGCCAGTAGCTATGTTTCTCGATATCGTCATGAATTCTCGTTTAGATTTTTTCCTCAGTGAATGGCATGAAATGTTTTTGCCTGACCGCATCAGCCTCTATTTCAGTCAATTTCCAAGTTGGGTCACGGATGACGAAGGAAAATACCTACCTCTTTTGTCAGAACCTGTGACTCTGGTAGAAAATGGCGATTACCCGCCTTCCTCCTTTGACGCTTATATGATCATGATGCTGGTGACGCTCACGCCGCTTTTTTGGTTGGGGCTTTTGTTAGGCCCAGGCTTTAAGCATATTGGAGTTCATGCCAAGGACCAAGTCTTACGGGTTCGCCTCGCTTTGAGAGGCATTGGCTTTTTGGGCCTCCTTTATTTTACCCTTTCTTTCGTCTTGGGAACGATCATGCTAGTGTCCTGGATTTTTTCCGAACACCTAGATTTGCATCATAACGCCAATCTATTCTTGTTCTGGCCGACAGATTTCCTTTTGCTGCCGCTCTGTAGCGTCTTGTTTTTTAAAGGACAGGTGGCGCGCTGGTTTGTTTGGGGTCCGAGACTTCGCTGGTATCTCTACCTTCATTTGGGGGCCGCCCTCATCTTTACCTTGGCCTTTCTTTTTGGCTTGAGTGAACAAAATGTTACCCGCGTAACGCAGTTTGTCCTGCCGGTGCATATATTGATTTTGGCAATTCTGGCGAAATTGGCTTTTTTTGGTCCTGACAAAGCAACAGACGATTTTGATCAAGATCCCGAAGCAGAATTTGCGTAGCGAGGAAGGTTTCGCAGCAAGAGCTGGTTGGTCACAATTTACTATCTGAAAACAGAAAATAGGAAACGCAAAAGAGGTGAATGATGATTCGTGATTGGTTAACAAGGAAAACTTGGCGGGACTTGTTCCTGTTGGCTGGAACTTTGACTTTTGGTGTTTGCTTTGCTTTGAGCAGCCCTCACGTTCAAGGGCAAGATGCGAGCGCACCAAAGCCCGTCGAGGTCAAGGAAAAGAAAGATTTGGTCGCTGAGATAGAGACCACGATGGGTAAGTTTAAAATTCGTCTTTTTTATGAGCAGGTTCCGAAGACGGTGAGTAATTTTATGGAATTGGTGAAAGCTGATTTCTACAAGGGCCTGACCTTTCATCGAGTCATACCAGGATTCATGGTGCAGACGGGTGATCCGGAAGGCACGGGCCAAGGAGGCCCTGGATACACTTTCAAGGATGAGTTCCATCCTGATCTGCGACATGATCGCAAGGGAATGGTATCCATGGCAAATGCGGGAAAAGACAGCAATGGCAGTCAGTTCTTTATCACGGTTGGTCCGGCACCTCATTTAGATGATCGACACGCCGTGTTTGGTGAAGTGATTGAAGGTTACGATATAGTTGAGAAAATATCTAAAGTTGAGAGTGATGGGACAAAACCTAAATCGGAAATCAAAATCGTGAAGGTTTCGATTTCGGCGGATTGGTTCAAACCGGTTGCCTTCGAGAAGATCAAGGAAATGTCAGAGCAAGAGATGAATCAACTAAGTGAAAAGGTGGCAAAAAAAATCTTTGAACAATTAGGCGCCACTTTGGATCTTGGGCCTCTGGGCGAAGTCACTTTCGTTGAGGCGAGGTCGAGGTTTGGCACGATGAATATCTCTTATGGAGCTGCCTTTGCAAAAGCCAAGGATACCAAACTGCTTCTCTTAGGTCGGCCCTCCGGTAAAAAGTTTGAGGTCGATCGTGTCCAATTTATCAGGGAGTAACAGAAGGAAGCGTTGCATCTGCCGTTTTTTGCAGGAGTTCCTGATAAGCGCTGACCCCTAGATCGTGCCCACCTGCTAGGCTATGAAAATGGGCTCGAAAACCCATGGCTTTTGCTTTGATTGCTAGCTCTGATAGGGGTGAATAAATGCGATCCTTGCCGCCGCTGGCAAAATGGAGGTCAGGGCAGTTTTGGTCTATCTTGATTCGAAAGGTACTTTGACTTCCACCACCAATAAAGAACACACGTCGTAGCAATCTTAGCTCACAGAGTTCTGCTAGCGAGGCGAGAAAATAAGCCCCATTTGAGTGTCCGTGAACTTCAAAGGAACGCACGCCGGGCCCAAAGCATTCTAACGCGTTCTTAGTCAAATTATCCAATTGGGTCTTGGCGGCGCTTGCAGGGTCTCTTTTCCAGCATTGATTGGAACCATGGCAAGTATCTTGGCTTACAGGAGCGAAAATTTTGCTGCGGCTATCTTCGGCAACTTGTTTCAGCATTGACTGGTATGAATGGAACCCCGCATTTGCCGGCATCATGCCGTGGAGAAATAGAATGTGCCTGGATGACCCTTCAGGTCCAAAGCAAACGCTGGATGGACTCTTAGCGGTCTTGGCATCGGCCTTTTTTTCTATCTTAGCGTTAGTGACTGCTGCCTGAGCGCAAAGATCGGATGTGGGGGCGCAGGCAGCGAAAAGGAGCAACACGAGATAGCATAGAGGCAGGGCCACTCCCGGATAACAGCGCGGCAATAAGAACTCTTTAAATATGTTTTCGCTCTGTTCCATCGTTCTTGGTCCCTGCAACATTGGGTGCTAGGACTCTGAGAATACTTAGGATGGGCTAGGATGGCTACTGAATTTCCGACAGAACCACATCGGCAATCTTTTTCTGGCCATATACCGATAGATGGAAGCAGTCGTTGGCGAGGTCTTCTGGGTTAAAAGCCAGACTCGCGGTGCCCTCAATGGAGCGGAATTCGATATTTTTTTCTTGATGAGCGACTTTTAAACCCTCAATCACAACGGCAGTTTCCTGACGATATCCAGCTATGGCTGCTGCTAACTCTTCTTTTGTAATCCTCGAATCAATCTCGATACCTTCAATATGGGCTAGGAGATTGCCACAAAATTTTGCGGGGTGATAGCCCTTGGCGCGTAAAGATCCTTCATCCAGATCTTTCCACGAAGTAGGAGCATTATTGATGTATTCAATGCAGGATCCAGATTCTTCTGAATCGA
>JBIKVD010000450.1:0-3127 GCA_044357055.1 Oligoflexales bacterium
GGATGATGATGATCAGGCCGCTACAGAACAGGATACCGAGGCCTTGGATGATAACTCCAGCAGTGGAAGCGATGAGGCTGCATCTGACGATATGGAAGACCAGCTCCCGGATGAATCCCAACCCGCCGAATCTTCTGGTGTCAGCCCCCTGATCCTCAATCAGGAAGCCATTGGTCAAGTCGCCGAACTTGTGAATCGTGATGAATTAGTCATCGATCCAGGGCAAATTCAGAAAGACTCCATTAAAAAGGGCATCAAACTTATAGTCTTTGATCTTGAGACGTCCGAGATCCTTGCCTACCTTGAAATCACGAAATGGCAAGCAGACCAACGACAATTGAACGCTGTCGTTCAATACTCGGTTCACCCTGATCTCCGAAAATTGCTAGGCAAACAGGTTTCCATTGAAGCGAATATCGTCGAGGAGGAATTACTCCGTTTTCAGAAGGACTTAGAAATTGCAGGCCTTGTGCGTCCGGGCAAACCCATCACCTCAGTGAAAGCTGTTTCTGTTAAAGCCGTACGCTTTGATACGAGAAAATTACGAAAAAAGCGCTTTAAACGTGGAGATCGCTTCCTCGTTATCGATCGCGATCACCAGGTCATTGTCGCCGAATTGCAGTTTCAAAGGTATGCGAAAAAGAAGTCTTCTATAGGCCAGGCACAAATTATTAGTAGTTTAAGCAAGCAATCCGGAGATCTGCTTCATCTGCCCGTAATTTATGCAGATCATGTTGACAACGCGGCGATCAAACATCGTGTCGAAAAAGAATCCATTCAGTCCTATGGGAAAATCACTGCAAAGAATCCTATCACGGGATCTAGCGTTACGGCCATTGGGTCGCCGCTTGGCAACCCACTAGCCAAAATCCTGATTGGATTTGATATCACACGCAGTCCGCTAATGGACAAATTGCTTTCACGCGAAACCAAAAATCAAACGACTCTGGCGCGGGTTGGATTGCACTTGAGCCCCCCGGCAACGGCTAACAATAAGTATTGGAATGTCCTGCAATTGCGCTACCAGCGAGAAGCGATCACTCCCCTAAAAGTCAAGATTAAAGCCGACCCTAGTGTCGGGACGGAAACGGTCACATTAACCTCTGAACTTCAAAGCCTTAGTCTATGTTTTCGCGGGAATTTATACCAAATCGCCCTCATGCCCATTCTATGCCCCTTAAGCCATATCAGCATGAAAGAAGAACTGACTTTTTCTGGAAACCAAATCTCAAAAAGTGATTCTTACGTCATTGAATCAACCGGCTTCGGAGCTATTCTGGGACTTCGATACTACGGGTTCTACCCATTTTTTCTTGAATCTACTGCGAACTTTTCTACGAAGCTCAAGACGAACCTACAGTTCGCAGAAACAAGGGATGAAGCTGAACGAAAACGCATGTCCTGGATCACTCAGATTGGTATGTTCCGGCGACCTTTTATCCTTGCTTCGGGACTGAGTTACAAATTTGCCGTGCAATTGGGATACCTTCTCGATGAGATCCAAACGCCTGAGACAAAATCTGCTACTGGATTTGATGCGAATATGAGTTCTGTCGCCTATGGGATCGAAGGTGGGCTTGGGTATGAGTTTTAACGCAGTCTCAAAATGCTGCGAGCTATGGCATCGTAGGCATCTTCTGTGTAGATTTGTATATGAGGGCAATCACGAATGTCAGGCACGCCATAGTCAGGATTGCCAATAGGGACCTGATATTTGACGCGGTCCGTATCTGATAGCTTGGCCACCCTTAGGGCTCCATCATTAGCATTGGTTGGAGCTGGATCCCCATAATCTCGCCGGTGCATACCCAGCACCCTGCCAACAGGATCCATCACGATAAAATAACGCATGTAATGATCTTGACTCACGTCTCCATGCATAAAGTCAATCTCCACCTCAAAGTCTGCACTCGCCGAAGCCAGTTGCATGATTCTCCCCCTGGCATTATGAGAATGCAGGCCGTTTCTGGTGTAATACGTAAAAGGATAAGTGACAAAACCTGGGACCGGATTGAGATTGGTCTTGCCGTTGGCAATAAAGGATTTCAAGTCATGCTGCAAACGCGCTGAAACGAAATCAGCCGTAAGCTTGCTTAACACTGGATTTTTGATTTCGGACTCATAGAGCGTGGACGAATTCTGACTTCGCGTATTATAAACAATGTAATAAGTCTTGGCGGGATCTAAAACAATATTCTCAAAAGTTACGTAGGGAACACAACCAGAAATCATTTTCATAGACGCATCAAAATAGCGAACACCGATGGTTTCCCTTTGCTCGCCCATGAGTACCACAGACTCGACAAAATTTGCCGCGCGCTGGCCAAGTTCCATAAGGACCGTTAAATTTGCACGAACGGGCAACCGTTGATCAGCGGGAATTTGTCCATCAATCTCTGGATGATTGGTATACATCCCGTCAATCCAGTAATAGAGTTTGGCTCCCCCCTTCTGCGGCGTATCCACTAAGGAACCAGGGTCAATTTCCCTGCAAACTTCCTGAGCCACTAATTGAGATGGC
This sequence comes from Oligoflexales bacterium, assembly GCA_044357055.1. GTDB lineage: Bacteria > Bdellovibrionota_B > Oligoflexia > Oligoflexales > JBIKVD01 > JBIKVD01. The sequence goes on from JBIKVD010000450.1 coordinate 2,522, forward strand.
CGCAAAAACGTCGCGCCGATTCCATAGGTCCCGACCATCGTTAAAAGCTGCCTGCGATCCATTTCATAGGCGTGTGCCGTTGCTATGGGCATTGAATTCCCTCTCTTTCAACCGATTTTCAACATAGTTCTCAGAAAATATTCAGAGTCTTTTGACAACACGTAGGTCACAAGTGTTTGATGCCTTAATATGAGCGTTTCATCCAGGGCTAGATTATTCCCCATTAAATCCGTGACGACCGCGCCAGCAGGAATTCCTGGCGGTTTTCCCGAACCCGGCGACTCGTTCTGCCATTTGGAATTGCGGGTCGCTAGCATCAGCGGCCGTTTGTCGGCGACCCCGTTGTCATCGGGATATTTGATCGTGGGATGGGCAATAAAGGCAGTCTCTTCTTCCAGCACTTTAAAGGTCGCAACACTTTGACCATAGTTGAAAGCAGAGTCCAAAAATTTCTCAACGCCATTCGCTACCGCATAGTCTACAACTGGTTTCGTGACGCTATCTGCGCCGGCAAATTCTGTCAAATAGTTGAGTTTGACTTTATATTGATAGAGCTTTTCCCCCTCCTCACTTTTATCGAGACGAATAAGCATAATAAGATGCTTG
>JBIKVD010000008.1:0-29998 GCA_044357055.1 Oligoflexales bacterium
TCGTCGCAGGCACGTGCCTGTAGTGACCCCGACCTTGCCTTGGTGTCTGAGCAAGTTGAGCTCCGTCTTTGCGATGGCACGCTGGCCCAGGGTTCGTTAAAAGATTGTTCTAGCACTGGTGAAAGCAACTGCATCGCAGCGGTTCCATTCGTTGCGGGTGATATCCGTCAGCTTTCCCCAGGAAACATCGCTCAGGGAAAAGTATTTTTGGGAGTCACGGGTGAATATCCCTCAGAAGCGTTTCCCTTTGAAACAATGGCCAACAATATCCCTCGCTATGACGAAATGAATTCCACAGGCTATTTTGATTTCTGGGACAGAACCGGCAAACACTATAGCATCACCGTTCTCGTTGGCGAATCCATACTGCCGGGTTCAACAGATGTCATGCTCACGGAGGCAAACACTCTATTTAAGTCAGCGCAAACCAACCTAGATCTAAATCTAACCTCTGATAATCTTAAAGATGGAATCACCATCCTCAATGTTGATGGTTTAGGCATCGCAGACGCTACGGGAATAATCGATTGGGATCTGCGCTTTGGAGTTGAAGTCAAAGGAGTGACAGGCAAAGTCAAAACCAGTTGTCGCAATTTAGCCACTCTTTCCGTCTACGATGGCCCCAATCTCAATGATAGCAATAGCGTTGCTCTCCTCACCAATGCTGAAAATCCTGCTCCGGCAAATGCTGTCGCGGATTGGTGGGATACCATCGACAACTATTGGTCTACCGACGGGTACTCTCCTGCGGCACTGCCGACAGCTTCGCCCTGGGGGCCGCAAGGCGATCAATTTCTATGTGACGATCGAGGCTGGCAAGCGACAGGGATAGATGCGGGCGTGACGCCTGGATTCTGCAATGAGTTGGCGGATGAGTGCATCATGCTCGATCTCATTTCAAACACGATGTGGACGGAGGAACAGGGAATCAACCATTGGGCGGGGGCCATTCAACATTGCCACAGCTTAAATTCGACTAGTTTTGGCGGACACTCGGACGGCTGGCGTCTGCCAACGCAAAAAGAAGTCATGGGGATGTACACCCACGGTTTTGAATACCTGGAAACTTATGGCGCCGAAGCCGGATTTTTTACTCATGATCTCTATTATTTAGAGTATATTTGGTCTTCGACGACCTATGCCACGACTGGATTTCCACAATACGGGGTTTTAACCATGACCGGCATGGGGCTTAATTTTCCGTATACAAAATCACTAGCTTTCTTAGTTGATGGTGCTGAAACTTATAATAACCGCACCTACTGTGTCAGAGACAATAGCCCTTAGAATTGCCAACTTCGAGACAAAGAGCTAGCGGATGACTCTCGACTATGCACAAGGAGGGATCACGCCTCCTCGCGGTTAAATAACCATAATCATTACAACAAATAGCAGCAGCGGAAAACGCAGATAATTTTAACTTGTCTCAAAGATTAAGTTTTTCTGCGGCTATCCCGAAACGACCCATAGGAGGGCAGCACTATTTGCCAGCATTAACAAAGAAAAAATCCAGCCAACAAGAAAGCTTCTATGAAGCTTTCGCGCAAATCAATGGCGATCACCCCTTAAAAAGACGAGTCCCTTTCTCCTATGTCGAGTACCAAGCCCGCAGGCGCGAACATGGCCAAGTGGTGTTCTTCAATTTTCGCCTAGCGAAAGAAATGGGACTGATTCCTGTAGATCACCCAAATTCTATGTCCAAAGAACTTGAAAAGACCATTCTCAATACCTTTGCAGTTATGATCATCAATGAGTTTGACATTCTCAACGGCACAAAGATTCCTGAGCGACTTAAGAAAGAGAATACCTATATAGCTACACGATATTTACAGCTGCAGCATCCAAACAAAAAGGGGACAACGTCAGGCGATGGACGCAGCATCTGGAACGGAACCTTTAGCGCTAAAGGACGCACATGGGATATTTCCAGCTGCGGCACTGGCGCCACTTGCTTGAGCCCCGCTAGAGCCATTCACAATAAGTTTTTTCGCACGGGTGATCCCGCTGTTTCCTACGGCTGCGGCTATGCCGAACTAGACGAGGGTTTAAGCCAGGTCCTCTTTTCCGAAATACTCAATGACAATGGACTGAGTACGGAGCGAACTCTTGCAGTCTTGGAATTTCCCGACGGTTTCGCCATCAATGTTCGAGCAGGCCAAAATTTGCTAAGACCATCCCATTTCTTCAACCACCTCAAGCAGGGGCACTGGCAAAGATTGAAAGACATTGTCGACCTGTTTATCGAACGAGAAAGTCAGAACAAATCATGGCCTATCCCCCGCAAGCGAGTGGATCTTTACGACGCCATGCTTGAGCATTTATGCGACACGTTCGCTTCCATTACAGCTCAGTTTGAAAGCGAATATATTTTTTGCTGGATGGACTGGGATGGAGACAATATCCTCGCGAATGGGGGAATTATCGATTACGGATCTATTAGGCAATTTGGCCTCTTCCACAAGGACTATCGCTACGATGATGTCACTCGCTTTTCTACTTCCATCGTCGAGCAAAAATATAAGGCAAGATACATCGTCCAGACCTTTATTCAAATGATGGACTTTATTAAATCCAAACAGAAGAAGCCCCACAGCACCTTTAAGCATCATCGCATCATGAAACGCTTTCAAAGGACATTTCAAAGACGCCTCTATGAATTTTTCCTGGACAAGCTTGGTTTGAGTGCGACTGAAGCAAAGTATATGTTAGATAATCGCATTGCCGTAGTGAAATCACTCTTTACAGACTTTCGCTACTTCGAAAGCATTTCTTCTTCGCGCGGTCCCAAACAATTGCCGGACGGGATCATGAGTGACGCCATCTTTTGCATGCGAGATGTTATGCGCGAGCTTCCTGCAATCCTGGAACGCAGCAGCGCGCCTATGTCCGGAAAGGAATTCTTGAAGCTGGCGAAATCCACTTATACTAAGCCAAAGGATCTCTTTCTGAGCCGAACTCGTACTCTTCATCTCAACCGATTGCAAGCTAAATACATAGAAATGGTGAAAATCCTTGCTAAGAAGAAAGGCAAGACTTCGGGAGAGATCTATCGTGCACTCTTTGAACGATCAGCTGTGATTAATCGCCGTGAACGGGTCACGGGTGACGCTATCATCCGATTGACGGCAAGACTAAAGCGAGTGCGGCGCACCTTTGATTCCGAAAGATTTCATCGTCTGATCTATGAAATTATCGACTGTCAAAATCTCAAACCAACGAAGGCGGAACGACTTTACGATCCGACAACCCACGTCGAACCACAAAACCTGAGAATTGTACGCGAATGCATGAAAATCATTGCTGATAATCGCGAGGGAATCTAATCCAAGTGAAACTCGTGCTTTATAGTGGTGGAACTTTTGACATTCAAGCCGAGCTTGACGCGGAATTAATGGATCTGATCAGCATTCGCCGGCCCATGATCACCTACATACCATCGACTTTTGAAGACAGTGACAAAGAATATGAGAGCTTTATTGAGCATTATTCTGAATGGGGCGTGCGTTTCTTTGACATTTTTCATGTCGATCGCCCCTTTACCGGCTCAGAACTTAAAGAAGCCTTTGCTGCGGACGCTATCTATCTTGCCGGCGGAAACACCTTCTATTTTCTCAAACACCTAAAAAAGAGTAAGGTTTTCCTTCGACTGCTAAAATACGCGAAGCAGGGCGGGGTGATCTTTGGTGAGAGCGCAGGCGCCATCATCATGACCCAAAGTATAGCAACAGCTTCCTACCCCTCTTTTGATTGTGACGAGAACCAGGTGCTACTGACAGACTGGAATGCCCTCGGGTTAACGGAATTTGAGTTCTTCCCTCACTTTGAACCGGAGCAGAAGGCGTATGCGAATGAGCTAAAATATCAGTCCCAGTTTAGCCAGCATCCTATCTATGCCGTTAGCGATGGGTCTGGCATCGTCATACACGATCTAAAAACTAGCTTTATTGGCGATATTTGGTGTTTCTACCAAGGCACGATGCTCAAAGTGCCATGATTACGATCTTGTATTGCCACCCATGCACTCGCTAAGGTCTGACGCCTGGCTCCAGGTTCTTTTCTTATGTTTTGTCCTAAGCGGACGATAAGTTAGCTGAGGGGATGGGAAATTCCAAATGGCTCTCCATTTCGACAAATCATCAATACTGCAAAGTCTCGGCGGCCAGACGATTGTCATTATTGACCCAAATGTAAATCATCGACACACGATTCGCCAATACCTCATCGCGCTTGGTCTGAAAGATATCATTATGCTTGCAGACGCCGATCAGAGCCTTGATGAACAAATTCAGGGGCAGGTGGGGCTGATCATTTCTGAATGGCGTTTGAAAGACAAAAATGGACTGCAGTTGTGTCGAAGTTTAAGAGCTAAAGACAAGTTTAGACATATTCCTTTCCTCTTGGTGTCCAGCGAGAACTTGCGTAGTGATATTATTTTGGCCAGCGAAGTAGGTGTCGATTCTTACCTCTTAAAGCCATTTTCCTATGAGGATTTTAAGAGCCAGATCTTGCGCCTAGCCAACTACAAAGCGAATGGATCCGAGATCCACCTTTATTTGGACGTGGCTGATGAAAACTCAAAATCTGGACAATGGGATGCTGCGCGCGATCTCTACCAAAAAGTACTTACCATTGATGAAAAATCCGCAAGGGCTTGGTGCGGCCTGGGATCCGTATTCAAATTGGAAAAAAGTGATGGCGAAGCCCTGAAGTGCTACGCTAAGGCTATCGAAGCCAACCCCTATTACATCCGCGCCCTCAAAGAAACCCTCGAAATTTATGAACGACAGGCCAATGATCATGGCATGCTTCATATTCTGAAAAAGTTACATCAAGAAAGCCCCGACAATCCGAGCTATACGCTTCAGTTGGCACTCACTTTTTTGCGGCAGAATTTTTTAACCGAATCGGAAGATTTTTTTCGCAAGACCATTCGCCTTTCGCCAAAAATGGCCCAAGCCCATCGAGGCTTGGGGGACCTCTTTATGCATCAAGAAGACTATGAAATGGCCATGAAGCAGTATTACAAGGCACTAGATCTTGATGGTAGCGATATCAAAACCCTCAATGCGATAGGTTTAACTCTCGTGCGTTTAGAGAAATACGATGAAGGGATTGCCAAATACCTCGCCGCTATCGAAATCGAGAAAGAGCATCCCGGATTACATTTTAATTTGGGTTTTGCCTACGAAAAGAAAGGCGATCATAAATCAGCGATCGAACATTACAATCGAGCCCTGATAGCCAATCCAGGATTCGAAAAGGCCCGGCGTCGCATCACTCAAATCAGCAAACAGGCTTCCTAAGCGAAACTCCCATGCTCTAGAAGCGATCATGGGTGCATAAAAATTCTTTACCTAAAATGGCAATCGGGTCAGTGCTGCTTCCCAGCGCGAAAAGACTTCTTTGCCCTGGTTCTCCAAGTCCATGAGCGCACTCTGAAATTGCTTCCTGTCTTCTATTAAGGCTCGGGCCTCGTTTGAGGCAGGGAACACAGGCTTAGCGTAGGATATAAGGATGCGAGCAAAGGGCTTGGGCAGCCGGAAGCGGTCCCAACTGTGAAATTCCCAATAGCGGTCTGCAAGTGCAGTCATGGGAAGCGCAGCTATGCCATGCTGCGCCGCGATAGCAACGACCCCCGACTTCACGCGAAAGCGCGGTCCCCGCGGCCCGTCAACCGTGTAGGCTGGCCGTCTCCCTGTGGCCAAGATCCGGCTCATTTGTCTTTGGGCGGCAACGGCCCCTTTGGACGAACTGCCGCGGATCGGCTCAAGACCCAATTTCGCACTAATGTAAGCGATAAGATTACCATCTCGACTCTGGCTGATGAGGGGGGAAAACGGCAGCCCTCGGTGTCCCAATAGTCCAGCTACCGCATTGCAGTGAAAGAGGCCAATGACAAAAGCTTGCTGAGGATGGGCATGAGCCGCATGAAGGTAGTGTTCGACGTTCAAGTAGCGATACCGGTAAGTCACATGAAGAACGCGGACCAATAGCCACAAAAGGGAGGGCAGAAGGTTCTTAAGCATTTTCGGCGCCTTCGATGCAAAAATCATAGAAGGCATAAATTAAGCGGCCATCGATTTCCAGATACCCGTCTGCCCATATTCGCTGCTCACCATCATCAATTTTCTTTATATGGCAATAGGCCTGGACCCACTCCTGTTTTGGCGTGATTTGACCCCGATACTTCCATTCGTGAGGCTGCTGCAAAAGAATGGCCTGAGCCCCTTGGTTTGGACCCCATTTCCAGCGCTCAGCAGCGAAGACCATCAAAGTTTGCAACAAAGTTTCCAGCCCAAGGGACCCCGGCACCACCGGATCCTGGTAGAAATGAGCCTTAAAGTACCAATCCTGAGCCTGCACCGCTTTTCTTGCCAAGCACATCCCCAGACCAAATATCCCGCCCACCGGTACGATCTTCACCTCATCGACCAAGCGCCATCTCGTATGAGGCCACCCGGGACCCCTGGGTAAGGGAACAGATACTGCGGTTGGGGCAATCTTGGCGATCTCCTCAGATGCCGAAGGAACATTTATCGGAGCCAATTCGCCGCGATAGTTTTCGCTAACCTTTAGTCCCACTTGCTGGGATAGGGCAGCTTCAGAGAAGAAGCCAAACATGGTTTCGCCGCTGTAGATGGATTGTCCTGCCATAGATACGTCAAACTTGAAATTTTGAATCAGCATATCCGCTGATTTTGAAAACCCCACAAAAGTCACAGCTGTTCTCAAGGTCCCCGGACCAATACCTGTCCAACGCGACCTTTGGGCCTTGCCACCAAGGTTGCGAAAACGCAAATCACGCTCAGAGCTCAACGCAGATCCCATATAGGCAGCTAGCCAACCGCAGGGTTGCAAGGCCACTTCCAGGAGAACGGCGTAGGGCATTTCCTTGCCGCCGGAGGAAGAAAAATACCAATCCGATGGGTCAAAGTCATATTCGGCCACGCAACTCGCCTGCGCCACCAATTCAAAGGGCGCCCCCTGCACCTCCACGATGCGATCAAGAAATTTGTATGGTGGCCCCGGAAGTCGGGCAATTTTTCTCTCATGATCAAAAATCTTATAGGGTGCGCCAAACGCCTCACTCGGGCGACCCACCGCAAAGTCTAAAATGCGATCATTGTTAAACGGGACTTCTGCGGCTTCAGCTTGCGGTGAGGAAACCTTTCTTTGTGACCATCGCGTCTGCAGTTTTTCCAAGTTTAGTTTAGGAAAACTCAGGGACATGTTACGAATCTCGACGATGGGCTTACCATCGACACACATGATCGCATCCGCTAAGACAAAAGGTACGGGCAAACTTCTGAGTTCTTTCACCTCAACACGGTACTGAACCTTCTTCGAAGTCTTGAGGACTTGGCCTCGGCACTTGAGACTGCTGCAAACATTGGGGACTGGCCCCCCCATCATTTCCTCTGCCTCACCGATCCAGCCGCGACGAAACAGCAAGATTCTTAAGGTGTGGAGACAGCACTCATACATCAGGGTTCCGGGCATGACGGGATCGTCCATAAAATGACTGGTCAAAAACCAGTCATCCTCGGCGATGTCTGCCTCCCCCTCGATGAATCCCAAAGCAAAACGACCTCCGCGCATCTGCAGGTGATTTACCCGGTGGACTAGGTGCATCAATCCGCCTGGAAGGCGTCCAGCACTCTTTAGACCCAGTCCTAAAAAGTCCGGGCCAAAGGCACGCACAAAGTCACCTTTGCGCAAGGCATCCACTTCGCGTTCATCCAAGCTAAGATCTTCCCTCCAGGGACTCAGCGCCAAACACTGATCATCCTCATATCCTTGCGCCGGTGCCAGATCTAAGGCAGTTTGCACCAGGCCTTTTCCTGCCTCAAGCTCTGCGGGGTGAAAGAATCCTGCTACCCCAGAACGCATTTTGAGCAGGGGCATGCCGGCAACACTGCCGTCAAATTCGAAGCGAAAGAGAATGGTTTCCCCCTGGCGGAAAAACTCTTTTATGCGGATATCATATTGAATCGTGCTGCCTGGCCCCGGCAACTCACCAAAAAAAGTGACATCAGCATTCAATAGACGATAAAATCGTTCGCCCTTGGTTCTCTCATCAATTCCTAAAAAGCCAGCTAACACCAAGTCGGCTTGGCCAGCCTCCACACATATGGAAACCGGGATGCGTCCTGCGTCCAGATACCACGCCGTTGGCTTTACATCGTGTTCGGTGATCAAACGGCCCGGGCCCAACTTATGAAACTCGCCCTCGAATTTCATGATCCGGTGACAAAGCAAAAGAGGCTCGTCTGGTAAGCGCACCCGAGATGGTAATTCATCGATAAAGCGGAATGGTTCACCCAGAACTTTGCTTAAGGAACCAACAGCCAGTTCAAGACATCCATCGTAAGGCACCCAAGCTACAGAATCCACTTTCGTGGGGCCTGAGGGTGGCAAACTCGCGACATCATCAACCGGGCTAGAGTTCTCATTTAGGGCCAGCCACGGCAGCAGCATCTCATTTGTCGCCCGCATTTGTTTTTGGATCTGGCTGAAGTAGGCAAGGGCCCGCGTTTGGACCCGCAAATTAGCGGCCATTAAATTTGCAAAGGGCACTGGCTCTTCAGGAAACAGGCCCTCAAGAGGCTCGAGTGACAGCTCCGGCTCTTTTCCGTCCAGCGCCCATTCCTCTGTTTCAGTTGGGGCCTCCTGCTCTTTCCCCTCACGGAGACCTTGTGTCAAATACGGCTGCTTTAGGCACAAAACTGCGTCGCTGGCCAGGTCCAGCGTAGAGACCCAGTTTTCCCATTCCTTGGCCCAGGATGTGCGGATGGACTCAGCTCCCTCGGGAATTTGAATGCTTATTTGCGGAACTAACCCTTGTCTATTGGGGTCTTTCAACCCGTCCCACAAGCAAGTTGAGCCCACCGGCTGTTTCATAATTTGCTGCGCCAGCGATAACAAATAGCTGGCACAGCCAAACGTTGCTAGCTCAGTATTGCCTTTTGCTGGCAGCACGCCGGGCAAGCCCGGTGCCCAGCTCAATTCTGCCCAAATCGGATCCTCGTCACGTTGGGCGTCGCTCAGAGGTTTCAAGATCAACAATACCCCTGCATCACCATTCAGCGCATTTTCTCGCCCTTCAAGTTTGATCCGCTCGGCATTGGCCACAAAATCAAAGGCCCCAGCGATCATCACCTTCGCATCCTGAGATAGTAAATGGGAACGCGCTACCTGCAAGGCTCGCCAACTGCTTTGAAGGCTATCGCTCACTGTGTAACATGGTCCTCCCAGATGCAGCTGATTGGCGACTCGAGAAGCGACGACACTGCCTAGATGACCAAGAGTCTGGTCGGCATCCAAAATCGAAGTACAAAATTCGTTCCCCAAGGTGTCAAGGAGCTTACGCTGCGAGCTCAGCCGCCAGCGATGATAGAAACGACTTGCACGCAAATCGTGCCCTAAGCCGAGTATCATGCCGATTTGTTCATTTTTTATCTTTGACCACGAGGGATACTGGCGCTTGAGTCGTTGCCCCAAAGCTACGGCTGTCACTTGCGCCGGAAGCATTTTTTGCAAAGTGGCCGGCGGAACCCCGAGGCCCTTCAAGTCCAAGTGCCAAGCCTCAATGGATAGGCTCCCATCTATGCCCTTCACATTACCATGCAGGGATATGGAAGCTGTCCCCGTCGGAGTCGATTCAACTTGAGATCCGGCTTGATACACAATGCCAATCACGGCAAGCTTTTCCACTGCAGTTCTGCTTGCCGGCCCTCCGAACTCTGGCTTTGGTCCGGCGAGGGATTGGGGAGCAAGAGGCCACGTCTCAAACGAGCGCGGAACAAACTCCTCGACCAGAACATGCGCATTGATACCGCCAAAACCAAAGCCATTGATGGCAGCGCGTCGACGACCGAAATTTGCCTGCCAGACCTCAGCAGAGGTACTTACCGCCAAAGGTCTTGAGGGACCTTCTTCTGGTCTACTAGCAGCTACTGTGGAATAGGCATCGGTGTGCGTTAAAGGATATACCTTCTCTTTAAAACCTGCGAGAATCCTCGCCAAGCCCAGAGCCCCGGCTGCCGTAAGTAAATGTCCAAACTGCCCCTTTGCGGAACCGAGACGCAGTGGTACGGACTGCCCGGTGGGAGACTCACAACCGAGGTCTAGGGATGTCTGCACAGATTCCAATTCAACTCGGTCTCCCATAGGTGTGCCGGTGGCATGACATTCCAAATAGTCGATGGCCTGCAAACCAAACCCAGCTTGGGAACTGGCTCGGTTTATTGCCGCTAATTGGCCTTGGGAATCCGGCGCAAGAATTCCACCTCTTTGATCATTTGATAAGCCAACGCCACAGATTTTTGCCATGCCACTCCACGCGGCAAAGTGAGGGTCTGAGGCGCGGTGCAGAAGAAAGAGCCCCGCACCATCTCCTACCACAAGACCCTGGCTTTTTGTGCTTAAGGGCAAACAAGTCCCCCTGGGCGCGTAGGCCCTCAGAGCACTAAATCCCATTTGCGTGAAGAGCGTCTGCGGCCGAGAAAGGCCCCCGACCACGACCAGATCCAATTCTCCCGCGCGCAGAGCCTGGCATCCAAGAGCCAAGGCATAAAGCGAGCTGGCACAGGCCGCGTCAAGTGTATAAGCAGGCCCAGAAAACCCAAGAAGCTGCGCGATATATTTCGCGGGCGCATCCGGCCAGAGGGTTTGCTCCGCGAGGGGTAGACTCCTGGACGAGAGATAGGGTGATGGATCGCCCATCTCTGGATTCGTTCCTGAGAGTTGCTGGTCTAACCATTGTGAACTTGTCTCAGTTGGTAAGATAATTTGTCCGAGAATGACGCCGGCGCGCTCGGTCTCAAACTTGACAGCTTTTAAGGCGTCTTTTAATTGCAGGGCGGCCTGCCCTGCTAACTGCAGTAAGGGATCCAAGCGAGCTGCAGGAACCCCAGTGCCGTCTTGCTTGTGGAAGGGAGGTAAGGTCTCTGCATCCAGGTCGTGGACAAACCCGGCCTCGACAGAACGTAAATGGTCACTGGACCATTCTCCATCCCTTGTTTCATCCAGAAATCTTTCATGGGGCATAGAGCTTAAGCAGGGGGCAGAAGATCGAATCTTAGAGCATAGATCCACAAAAGAGGAGACCCCGGGAGCGACTAGCCCAACCTGACTTATTACGATTTCCAAAGGACCGCCTTTCCTCGTGCCCCAACAGACTCACTCGCCGGGCTGCGACGCACTCACGGACTGGAGTTACTGCTGTTGTTGCTGCCGGTGTTAGTGTTTGCACCGTTTGGCGGCTCACGTTCACCGCTTATCACTCGTGCACCTATGGACTGATTCTGAAATGCTTTTTTGAGATTGGGATCACTAATGCTTTTGATCTCGTGCAAGCGCATTAGAACCTGCCCTTCCCGATCGCAAACCCAAGCCTCAGCCCGCACCATACCGTGCTTATAAGAATGTACCCTTCCCCATACCGTCACCTGCTTTAGCGCAGGTAAAGGCTTGAGAATCTCTAATCTGCCGATTTCCACCGGCAAACAGGGCATTCCGCCGTAATTTTGAGTCCAAAGAATGAGGAGCTGGAATATCCCATCCACGATCGCTGGATCAATCGACCACTGCGCTGACCAGGGTTGGTTCAACCATTCTGTGGTGCTGGGAGCCGTGAGTATCTCGCCGTAAAAGCCTCCAATGCTGACTCCCGCCTTTTGCAAGCATCTCAAGGAATCTCCGTGAAAAAGCACCTGAGCATAAGCTTTTGTTAAATCAAGATGCTGGATGGCTTTTGGCATGTCCTTTAGATCGAGGCGCGTTTTCTGCTTAGACGCGCCCTTCAAAACGACGGCGAGGCACTGAGAATAGAGATGGTGATTGGTATCGCCAATCTCAATCTTAAACTGCTGTTGCTGTTCGTTCACGCCATCCAAAACCTCTGAACCTTCCGTTGCTTGGAGCTCAATCGTTACGAGGACATCCTTTGTTCCTGCTTCCTCAAAGCTAAGTGGGCTGAGAATACGGAAATCCTTAATCAGCGATAATTCAACTGCGGGCCCATCGCTGTCGCTGCTAACATCCTGGGTCAAATAGCGCTTCACCATTGTGGCCATCAAGTCCAAGGACAAGGCTGCAGGAAAAACAGGACGGCCATTGATCTGATGGTCTTGCAAGATTCGACAAGTCGATGAAATCGGAATCAGATTCTTATAAAGATGCGGTTGCGATTTCAGACCCTGATGGTTGACACCACTAGCAAGCAGGGTCGGCTGCGAAGTTGCTTTGGAAATGGATTTGGCTTCAGCTGCCGATTGGACAACCACCAACTCCATAACCCCCGGGACAGAAGAATGGGAGGGTTCTGATAACGATAGATGGATTAAGTCAGTCGAAACGTTTACACCCTCACGGATTCCAATCAGGCCAACACCTTCTTTCTTAAACATTCGAGCAAGGCCATCGTTTACCATTCCACCTTCCCAGGGTCCCCAATTCAAGGAAAAAACTTTCGCGCTGGGAAACAAATGGCCCCACAAATAGCTCAACTTATTCATCGCCTCGTTTGCCGCGGCGTAATCCACCTGACCTAAACGCCCATAGCGCGCCGTCGATGAAGAAAATAGCATCACCATGCGAAGATCTTCACCGGCCAGAAGCTTCATCAGATGCCCCAGGGCCAGAACTTTGACGTCGTAGACCTCACGAAATTCCGCGTAATCCTTGTCTATCAGAGATCGGTCGCGGATGATCCCTGCGCCATGAATAACGCCAACAATTTTGCCTTTCATGGGCTCAAGCTGCTGCCAAACTTTTGTCAACTCATCGTGGCGACTGACGTCACATGCAAAATAGTCGACAACAATCCCTTGCTGACGCAAGGCAGCAATCCTTTTGGTACTTTGCCATTGCGAATAGATCTTTTCCGACTGCACACGAATGGTTTTCGGAGACAAATCCTCTTCGCTGCTTTGCTCAATCAATCTCTTCTTAATGTCGGCTAGTCCTGAGCATTCAAGCCAGGGATCCGTCTCGGTCAATAGCTTTGCACGCCCCAGAATCACGAGTTTGACACCCGTTGTCTTCGCCACCGCTTCGGCAACCTCTGCTGTTACGCCTCTCGCACCGCCCGTGACAATCAAAGATTTTTCCCGCCAAGCTCCCAGTTCCCCAGGCCTTAAGCCAGATTGAGGCTGGCGCTCAACAAGATAGGAACGTAGCGTTGGGATTCTCGTTTGGCCATCCGGTAAAAGAGCTAACTCATTTTGTCCAGATTTTAGTATTTGTGACAAGAGAATGCCTACCCAACGATCCTCAAGGGTTAAAGCATAGGGCGTATCAATCATTTTGCAAGGGATCAAAGGAAGTTCACGTGTGGCAGTCTTGAGCATACCCGCTAAGGCGCCGGTTAGTTCGCAGGCATGATCTTCCAAAAGCCTGGCATCCATTTGACCAAAACACCCGTCCATCGCACCGATCCCCACCATAAAGGGCTGATAGTCCGAGTGAGGTCGCGCCGCTACGAAACCCATAAATTTTTGCATGTTCGCTAACGCACCAGCAAGCCAATCCTTACGCTCGGATTCGCCAAGATCGCGGCGTGGGACCCAAAAAAGGAGGGCCTGCCAGAGTTCGGGTTTGCGAACTTCTTCTAGATTATCAGCACTCGCCCACACAACTTTGACACCAATGTCCTTAAATCTTTTTGCGACAATGAGTGCAAGCGGATCCCGATCTCCATAAAAGACGAATGTCGCCCCATAGGCTGTATTCAGAATACTCTGCCCCTGATCACCATCATAGGGAAGGTATTCCAAATGAAGTAAGGGAATGGTCCCATTGCCCTCTGCCATGGCATTAGCAAGAGTTTCTTGAGATATTTCTGCATCCCGCGCTGGCGCTGGAGATACTGACAGGGACTTCGCAGCGACGGGCGCCTCCGTCGGCCTTTGAGCTGCGGATAAAGCCTTGTCCGGTACAGGAGGCTTAGCCGCCTCAACTTCGGCTGCCAGGGGAGCTTGGCAAAATGTGACGATGGCTTGAATGGTTTTGACCTCGGAGGGAACGGCATGATCCGACTCCCAACCGAGTTTTTGCGCAAGTTCAGAAAATATTTCCACCCGCTTGATGGAATCGATTCCCAAATCTTCCTCCAAAGCCATACCAAGGTTTAAGGAAGCTTCGGGATATCCGGTTTTTTGGGAAATAATTTCGAGCACCGTAGCTGCTAATTTATTATCTCGAGCCAGGGAATCAGCCTTCTGGCCACCGATTGGGGATGGCCCATCAGGTGAAGGCAGTTTTGTCGCTGCGCCTGGCCCAGCTGACACTGCTGCGCCGGCGGACACTGCGGAATCGGTCACCGTCGATCCAGACAGCACGGAATAAAACTCGGTTGAATTCGGGAGTAGGTCTGCCATGGTCAAGGCCTGTCTCATCCGATCTTGCGCTGGGCTGTCTTCAGCGAGCCCGAGGGTGTCGGCGATTTCGCTCAAGATCTCGACTTTCTTGATGGAGTCGATACCAAGATCCTCTTCAAGACTCATAGACCATTTGAGGGACTCCATTGAGTAGCCCGTTTTGACCGCCACGATCTCCAAAACTTGTTGCCGCTGCTCACTTGTTGGTCCTGGATCAGAAGTCGTTGGCTGAGGCAACGGGGTGTCCCAATTCATCGGCGGAGAAAGGGAAGCAAAACTCCTGCAAGCCCCCGCTAGCTCCAATAGGGTGCGTGCTTGGGACAAACGTCTATGGCTTTCCTCTTCGTCGGGCAACGCTAAGCCCGTCGCAATTTCGCTTAATATTTCTACCTTCTTAATGGAGTCTATCCCCAGATCTTCTTCAAACAAAAAGTCGTTCTTAAGGGTCTGGAAGGGATAACCCGTTTTTTCGGCTACAATCCGTTTAATCAAAGACAGGGCATCATCTTCAGAAATCTGCTCAACACTACTTTCCCTCGGCGCCTTCATCGGCAATTCTGGCCACATGTCTGGCTGCAGACTTTGCGTATTCTTGGCCAGGTTCGTGACCATGTTATTGACTGCGGGAAGGGGCGTTGCCTCTAAAGGCTGAGGCTGCGCTTGAGACGAGCTGAACCTATCTTTGTTTATGAGTGGTGCAGGTGCCGCAGAAACATCCTTCGGCACACGCAGCATGCCCCCCATCTGCTCTTGAAAGAGCATAAAAAGATGCTGTTGAGTCTCTTGCTGCATAGCTAAATATTGTTCATGCAATCTTGCTGTCTGCTCGCCCAATTTTTGCATAAAGGCCATATTTTGTTGAACCAAGCTCAGCACTTCTTGAGAGGGCGCCTCTTTGGTTCTTCGACCATCTTGAGAGCCTGCGAATTTGGAATCTTGCAAAGATGTTCCTCCAGAATCCATGACGGGTGTGAGAACCGGTGTATCCATATTTTCACGGAGCGATAAAACAGGGGGCTTATGGGACAGCGGCCCATTTTTTTCGACAAAGTCTCTCAAAACGTCGTTACCCTGCGCTTTGGGATGCTGATAGTTGGCCCCCGTGATTGAAATAGAGCCGATTTTCGACTCTACCAAGGCCTGCCCGCGGAACCAAGACGCTGCATCAGCACCTCGCCAAGCCGACAATTTCAGGGGTATGCCCCTAAGGCTTAAGGCACCAAGAAGCCTCGCTAGATTCCAAAGGGGTTTCGCTTCTTGCTGTGTGCCATAATAATCGTAAGACACAACTTTGCTTGCAGGACTGATCGCCTGTACCATCGCTGTCAAATGGCGTTTTGGTCCCAGTTCGCAAAAAACTAAGTCCTGGCCTAGGTCATCGTTCAGCTGCTTGATCAAGCGTACAAAGTCAAAGGGCACAGCCAGCTGTTTGGCTAAATGTTTTTTTAAATCCCGTGGCTCCCCCGCATAGACCTTGCCGTCCACACCGCTATAACATGGCCGCTTCGGCTGCACAAAATCGAACTCTTGGAGGGTTTGCAGGAACTCACCACTAGCGCCGGCTACGGCTGAGGTATGAAATGCAGCGCTGACATTAAGACTGCGGCTAATCACGTTTCGCCGCTGCAAATACTCTGCAAATAGAGTCAGATCTCGCAGCGTTCCTCCTACCGTCGTCTGTTCGGGAGAGTTGGCACTGGCGATTTGAACCATTGCAGTAGGAGTACCGCTTGGCGCTACGACCTCTCCCCTATCGTTCTGATACTGTTTCAGCAAGGCTTCCACCGCTGTGCGATCTGCCTTGATAGCTAATAGGCCTCCCGTATCTTCGTTCTCTGCTGCCTTTGCCATCGCTTGGCCCCGACCGAGGGCTACGTTGATGCAAGTTTTAAGGTCTGGTAGGATTCCTGCCGCCCATAGTGCCGTGACCTCACCAAAACTATGACCGGCAAAGGCCACGGGGTGTAGGGCAAAGCGATCGATCAAAACCCTAGTAAGAATACTTTCAACCGCTGCTAAGGCAGGCTGAGCTCGATCCGTGCGGGTTAAATTCGCCATGGCTTTTTCGGAGCCTTTTAACTCCGTAACTTGCTCCAGATGACTGCCTGGAGCCGCTGACTTTTCCTTAGACGCAATCTGTTCGTAAAGCGGACCAAAACGCTTGGGAAACAAACTCTCGCGAAAATCCTCGCCGGCTATCGAAGATGCCTCGTCCGCTATGGCCATGGCCTCAGGAAAACAAAGAGCTAAATCAGATAACATATGTGGGTATTGGGAACCTTGACCCGGATAAAGCACCGCCACGCTATCCCGCGCCGGGGCCTGACTCCATGCGCCTAAGCCGCCCTGCCACTCGTCGCCTTCTACATCCTCCCTGGTGTTTACAGAGCTGTTCAGCCAAGTAGCGAATTGCTGTAACCTTCCCTGCATAGCCCCTAGCGCTTTCTCCTTATCCTTTTCTGTGTTCGCTCCAAGGAGAGGGGTCAGATCCAGCATCAGATAGGCGCGAAGGGAATCCTTAGGATTAAATCGCTCCCTTGCTAAGGCGCACTCTTCCAATAAACCATGGAGACTTACCGCACTGTTGCGCAACTGCGCCAGCTGGAGGGAAAGCTCACTTCTATGCATCGCCGAGGCCACGAATAATTCTGGCGCTTGCGTCCAATCCACATTGGGCTTGGTGGGCAGGTACTCCTCTAGGGCCACGTGAAAATTGCTGCCCCCGAAGCCAAAGGCACTGACTGAGGCCCGCCTCGGGTGTTCTGAGGATCGCACCCAGGGACGCGCCGCCAAATTTATCGCAAATGGGCTATCTTGTTTCGCTAACGCAGGCGCAAGCTCCGCTACTTTGCAGGTTGGGGGGTATACTTTGTGAAAGAGTCCCAAAGACGCCTTCATAAGACCCGCGGCACCTGCCGCTGCCTTGGTATGGCCGATCTGGGATTTTACGGAACCTAGATAAGTGTAGGCGTCACTTCTTTGAAAGACCTTGCCCAGACCTTCCAACTCGGTGGCATCTCCAACTTTCGTACCCGTGCCATGCCCTTCCATTAACTCGACGGTGTCGGCTGAGTAACCGGCTCTTGCGTAGGTTCTTTGTAGGGCTTGAGCTTGCCCAGAGGCGGAAGGAGCATAAATAGCGTGTCCTTTGCCGTCGGAGGACGTGCCAATGCCCTTAATGACAGCATAGATGCGCTCGCCGGAAGCCTGGGCATCCGACAGACGTTTTAAGACAAATAAAGCAGCCGCCTCGCCCAAGGTCGTGCCATCGGCATGAGCCGAATACGGCCGCGCCTCTCCTGTGGGTGAGAGAGCCGGCGTCTTGCTAAAACACATATACATAAAGATATCGTTAAACGTATCCACACCACCGCTAATGGCGACATCAGCTAGTCCAGCTTGCAATTCGAGGCAAGCCAAATGAAGAGCACTAAAGGAACTTGCGCAGGCGGCATCCACGACGCAATTCGTGCCGCCCATATCCAAGCGATTGGCAACACGCCCGGCAATGACATTGCCCAGCAAGCCCGGGAAAGAGGCTTCTTGCCAACCGACATACTGACTTTTAATATCTTCGATAATGGCATCTATTTGTTCCTTCGGCAGCCCAGCCTTGACCAAGGAACGGCGCCACTTGGGATGCCCCAATCGCGCTCCTAAGGGAATCACAAGTTCCTGGGCTCCGGTAACGCCGATGATGGTACTGACCCGCTGCTTGGCCAGATGGCTTTTCACATCAAATCCAGCATCATCCAAGGCCATGACCGCTGCCATCAAACCAAAAAGCTGCGCACTATCTGTGGCTTCAAGAATTTGGGGAGGAATTCCATACTGCAAGGGATCAAAAGCCATGGCTGGCAAAAAACCACCCTTTTGGCCATAAGTCATGTCTGGAGATTTTGCATTCTCTGAAAAATAATCTTCGAGGGTCCAATGTGAGGAGGGAACGGAATCTATCCCGTCCCAAGCCCCTACCAATAGGCGCCAATATTCTTCCGTCGAGCGGCACCTTGGAAATAGACCACCCATGCCTACGATGGCAATGGGTTCAAATTCTTTGCTCATCAGAAAACTCTCCAAACATGGGACCACCTCTCAAGGAGCCAGGTGCCCATTCAGCCAAGGCCTCTTTCTTATTCATTCCCAGATGGAAGACCGTTCAGTTGCTCAAAAGCGACGGACAAGAAAACAGGGCGCAAGGGCCCATACCAATCCGAGACGCTCCATCCCAAAGCCTGAGCATGTTGCAAACGGTGCATGACTGCAGCCCCCCGCAGTAGGTTCAGAGCCAGCACATCCACTCGCCTTTCGCTGGGCCTTTCTAAAAAGCTATCTTTGGCCCATTGATTGAAAGCTCCCATGGCCGGACCGCACCAAATCTGATAGTCGGCGCTACGGTCAGGCAAGCCTTTAATGGCCCACCTCGATGCCAAACCCAAGTAAGACCGAAAGACCAGTGCCATCCGGTGCTTGGGGTTGTCGCGCCCTCGCTGCGCTTCGCGTGGCTCTCGTTCCATAAAGTAAGCTTCGGTTTCTTGCCAAGCTTGAGCGAAGGGCTTGCGCAACAAGGTCGTTTCTACAAACTCCTGTTGATCCGGGGGCAACTCATCAAAGGAAGGGACGCTCTGATACAATTGAAAAAGCTTTGCGGCCCGCATGGGAAACATCGTCTTGCGTTTAAGAACCTGGACTTTCACTCCCATTTCAAACATATCAGCCGCAGGCGCCATCATAACATCCGTGGGCTCTGCCTCGGCCAAGAAAGACTTCACTTGTTCCGAAGTTCCGGCCTCAAGACAAGATTGGTTCATGCTGCCTGTAACCACGTATTCCGCACCCAAAGCAAAGGCAGCATGGATCGACTGAGGAGTGGCCAAACCACCTGCCAAACCCACGGGAATGTCTCGACCAAGCGCCTGACGATAGGGTTCTGCCATCGCTTTGACGAGAGGCTGAAGAGAGGAAAATAAGGTCATCGCGGGACGGTTGTCGGTATGGCCTCCAGAATCGGCTTCAATGGTGATTGCATCTGCAATAGGAACGTGCGCCAACAGCTCAGCTTGCTCGGCACTAATCAACTCACGTTCCAATAGTCGGGCCACGATCTTGCGATCTGCGCCCATGAGAAATTGTTTCACGACTTCGGCGCGGGAGATTTTGGCGATGATCTTGTTTTGAGTCTCGATACGACCATCAGGCAATCGCCTCAAGCCTTGCGCCCGATAAAAAACGATCGCTTCCGTCAGACGCAGATAGGCAGAAGCCTCAATGAATTGCACTCCCTTGGCGACAAGTAACTGCGCTGTCGCCAGTTCATGTCCCGGTTCAGAGGGTGAATGAATTAAATTCACCGCAAAAGGGCAAACATCGGAGCCAAGCATGCTGTCTTGCGGCTTTTTCCCTAAAGAGGCTTCCCTTTGAATCGCGTCTATAGCGTCTGCGATCGTGGTCAGAGATAATCCCGCAGCACCAAAACTGCCCAACACACCGATGGAATGGAGAGATTTAACAAATTCTACCGAGGCGATTCCATTGGCCATGGCTCCTGCCATGTAGGGGTATTTAACTCCGAACAAACGGCAGAAGCTATTTTCCTGCCGATTTAACCAGGGCACACCCGGTAGGTAGCGCCAGGCGTTCTCGGGTACGATACCACTTGGCCCGCCAAGGCTCGGTGCTAATAAGAGACCGCGCTTAACCAACAAATGCTCGGGGCCAAGGCGAAGAGGTTGATTCAAGGGTCCCAGAGACAGCCATGCCTCGTGTTCTGCACGCGCGCCTCTTGTTATGTCTTCATAGTGCAATCGAATTCCCCGCGGGCAAATTTCCTGTCAGAAAATGTCTTACGATTCCCCTTCAATGGGCGATTCCCTCTGTTTCACAATGAAACCTAGCTAGCTGGAATTCCCTTTGAAAATGGAAAAACTTCTATCATGAAATGCAGGTCGATCCCAACAAAATGACCAAGACCTTGTCATAGGTTAAGAAACGGGTATATTGACTCCTCTTTTCCTGTTTCTAGGGGCGTCAAAAATGCATTTTTCCCGCGCTTGCCTTGGACCGGTATGTTACGAATTGGGCCAAGAAATTGTCGCAAATGCCGAAATTGAGCAAGAGCTTGATTCCGCAATGCGCCAATTGCGCATACCAAAGGGCCATATTGGCGAACTTACTGGAATTTTGGAACGACGTTTTTGGCGTCAAGGTTCTCGCTTATCCACTGATGCTGCCCGCAGCGCGCGAGAACTTTTGAAGAAATGGGACATCAGTCCAAGCAAAATTGATCTCCTCACTTACACGAGTGTGTGTCGCGAATATTTTGAACCCGCAACAGCCGTTTTAGTCGCGAAGGAGCTAGGACTCTCTTCCCATGCGAAATTGTACGATGTCTCCAACGCCTGTCTGGGCTTTCTCGATGGTATCCTGCAGGCAGCAGCGCAAGTGGAACTGGGCTGGATAAAGTTAGCGCTCGTCGTGGCCTGCGAATCCTCAAGGGAAATCCTGCAAATTGCCATCCAGCAGTTAAAGCAGCAGCCAAGTTTTCCCCTCTTTGCCAAAACCATTGCGACTCTTACTGGGGGAAGTGGGGCTGCCTCTTGCCTGGTGGGAGACCGCGCGACACTGCAAAGCTTGAACATAAGCCCAAGCCCTCTCTTGACGGCTGTTTGGCAGAATAACCATGCCCATGCTGAGTTATGCCGATGGGGTTTAGCGAGCCCACATGCATCTCTTGCCGCCGATGCTCAGATCAGCCCCTTGAATCAGCGCAGAGAATTCATGGAGACCGATGGCGTCGAGGTCCTCAAACATGGCATGACCCTCGGCAAAGAAACATGGCAAGTTTTTAAAGATGTTTACCCTTGGCGCGGCGGCAAACCTCAGAAGATCATTACTCATCAGGTTGGTGGAGCTCATCGCCAACAAATGCTAAATGCCTTTGGCCTATCGGCAGAAGATGACTTTCCGACCTACGCCAAATTGGGAAATATGGGCACCGCATCCATTCCCATCAGTTTTGCAATGGCGGCCCAAGCGCAACATTTTGTGCCTGGGGACGAAATCGGCATCCTTGGCATTGGCAGCGGTTTAACCACACTTATGTTGGGTGTCGAGTGGCAACCACTCAGTCAATAGAACAGAGGGAATCCTTGCGCGAGATGATACCTGAAGCCTTTGGCTCAAATTTTGTCGAAATACGTGGCCAGCAGATGCATTTCCGCGACCTTGGAACCGGCACGCCCGTAGTGATGGTCCATGGAAATCCTACCTGGAGTTTGATGTTTGATCGCTTGATCGTCCAGCTGCAAGGCAACTTTCGCTGCGTAGCTTTGGATCATTTGGGCTGTGGACTTTCCGATAAACCCACTGACTTATCTTATAGCTACAAAAACCGCGTGGCAGATTTTAGTGCTTTCATTCAAAAGACTTTAGGAACACAGTCCTTTCATTTGATCGCCCATGATTGGGGCGGTGCGATCGCATGTCATTACGCTGGCCAACATCCAGAGCAGATCCTAAGTCTAACCTTGTGCAACACGGCAGCCTTCCCCAACCCCAAGGGCTTTAAAATCCCAGCAAGCATAGCCTGGTGCCGACGACCTTGGCTTGGCCGCCTCTTAGTGCAGAGTCCGATCAATGCCTTTGTCAGAGGGACCTTAAATGTAGCCACGGCAAGACCCATCCCTCGGCAGCGGCGCAAAGCCTATGGTGCCCCTTATAATTCTTGGTCCAATCGCCGCGCGATCAAAGCTTTTGTCGATGATATACCCCTGCGCGAAAGCGATGGGGCCATGCCGCTTTTGCGGGAAACCGCCAGGAACCTCACCAATCTTCGAAAACGTCCGGTTCTTCTTTTTTGGGGTGCACAGGATTTCGTTTTTGATAAACGCTTTTTTGATACCTGGGGTACCTATTTCCCTGAAGCCGAGCAGATTTGGCTCGAAGATGCAGGTCATTTAGTGTTGGAGGAAGCAAGGCCTGAGGAATTGGCCTATATCCGTCGCTTCTTGCTGAAGGCTGAGCCTCAGCACCCTTTTGGAGAATTGCCGGAGCCAAAGTCTCGGAGCCATGGAGCGCCGCTATCATTGGGTACGAAATCGCCTAGACTCTAGAGGGCTAACGTAAATGCAGATACCCCAAAGCTGGCTTACAGAAGAGGGTCAAGCCAAAGAAAATGTGGCGATCGCTACTGTTCTTGCTTTAGTGACAAAAGGTACGCGACCAGCCCTGTACCTGCCTATCGATGGCTCCTTAACGACACCACCAAGAGAATACCGCTCCCTCAGTGGCCTGGATCTTTGTTTAGGGATCTTTGGCCTTTGCCAATCTTTCCAAAAACAGGGATTGAGACCTGGGCAACGAGCGCTGCTGATGGTGCCACCCGGCGAGGAATTCTTTACTCTAACTTTCGCATGCTTCCTCTATGGCTTGGTACCTATCTTTATTGATCCTGGCATGGATGTCCGCAGCTTGAAATCATGCGTGTCGCGTTCAGACCCTGAGATTTTTTTTGGCATCTGGAAGGCTCACCTCGCGCGACTCTTACTGGGGCTAAAGGCAAAATCTCTAAAGCGAACGATCGTTGTAGGACCAGGGTGGCTACCAGGAACCCAGTCCTGGGCATCGTTTCGCTTTGCAACCAGCTCCCCGCCTGAAAATCCGGATAACCTGGATGCGAAATTAAGCGAAATGGCCCAAACCATCTCGGTCCATGGCATACACCAAAGTCCTGCTGCCGTGCTATTTACCTCTGGCAGCACTGGCCCAGCAAAAGGCGCGCTTTACACTCATAAGATGTTTGTCGCCCAGATTGAGAGCATAAGGAGCCTATTCAACATCCAAGATACGGACGTTGACCTAGCCACCTTTCCCTTGTTTGCTCTATTTGCTCCAGCGTTGGGCATGACTGCTGTGGTGCCCAAAATGGATTTTCGTAAACCTGCAAAGGTGAATCCGGAAAATATCTTCAGTGCCATTGAGACCTTCGGAGTCAGCAATTTTTTTGGATCTCCCGCTCTCCTTTCGCGCTTGGCTAGTCAGCGAACGGCACAAAGCACCAAACAGTTACAGTCTCTTAAAAGAGTGATTTCGGCAGGCGCCCCCGTCTCTTACAAAGTCATAGAGATATTCAAGTCCATGCTGCCTGAAAGTACCGAACTATTGACTCCCTACGGAGCGACAGAGGCGATGCCGATTAGTTGTATTGGCGCCGAAGAAATTTTGGCCAGCACCGCCAGAATTCGTGAGGGAAAGGGCGTCTGCGTCGGCAAAATCTGTTCCCCAATGAAAGTGAGAATCCTGCCGGTAATCGATAAGGATCAAAGGGCCGTGAGTGACCCTAGCAGGGATTGCAAAGTAGGAGAAATCGGTGAAATTGCGGTTTGTGGACCTGTGGTATCTCCCTCATATGACCAATTGAACGAGGCCACCCTTCAAGCAAAGTTTCGGGATGAAACCACCGGGGTTCTTTTTCATCGTATGGGTGATATGGGCTATTTGGATCAGGAAGGAAGGCTGTGGTTTTGCGGTCGACTTTCCCACCGTGTCAAATCCAAGAGAGGCCGCTATCTCCAAAGTGTCAGCACCGAGGCTTTTTTTAATGAACATCCTCTCGTCGCGCGCTCGGCCCTTTGCAGCTATCAGAACGATACCCAAAGTGCCGTCGTCCTCTTTGTGGAACCTCGTGCGACCTATCGAGCCAGTGAGAGAACGCAGCTTCTTGCGCAACTGCGAACCATCGCTATAAAGCATGGAATATCAGAGGATATTGATTACATCGATATTCACCCCTCCTTCCCGGTGGACACTAGGCATAATGCTAAAATCTTTCGCGAAAAACTTGGTCTACTAGCCGCTGCCCGTTTCGGTAAGGCGCAGGAATTGCGATCATGATGCGAGCGGTCTTGGTCACCGGAGGGGGTGGTTTCTTAGGAACGGCCATTATCAAAGCGTTGCGGCAAACCTGGCCTGACTTAGAGATCCGCAGTTTTTCTCGGCAGCTTTATCCTCATCTGCAGACCTGGTCTGTCAAGTCTTGGCAAGGTGATCTTTCTCAAGCCGAATCCCTGCGTGCAGCCACCTTAGGAGTGGATGCTGTTATTCACACGGCTGCCAAGGCAGGGGTTTGGGGCAGAGACGAAACCTACGAGCAAACAAACGTCCAAGGAACGCGTGAAGTGATTGAGGCATGTTTAAGCCTAGGTGTGCGCTACCTGATCTATACCAGTTCGCCAAGCGTCACTTTTTCTGGACGCGATCAATGCAATGAAAATGAAGACGCCCCTTATCCACAGCATTTCTTGAACGCCTATAGCCGTACTAAAGCTGAGGCAGAAAAAATGATCCTGGAGCATCACTCGAAAAACTTGCACACACTCGCGCTGCGCCCTCATTTGCTTTGGGGACCGGGCGACCCCCATTTGGTTCAGCGTATCATCGATCGCGCTCGCAAAGGAAAACTGCGGCTCATTCAACGCGGACGTCCTTGCCTGGTGGATGCAACATACATCGACAATGCTGCTGCCGCTCATATTTCTGCCCTACAAGCCTTGGTTGACCAGCCAAGGCAGGCAGGGGGAAAGGCCTATTTTATTGCCAATGACGAGCCACAAGACCTGAACGCGCTTATCAGGGATATCGCGGAGGCCTGCAGGGTTCCCCTACCCACCAAATACGTCTCACCTCAACTAGCTTGGCTGCTTGGTTCGAGCTTGGAATTCCTATACAAAGTGCTGGGTCTGCGGCGCGAGCCTGTCCTCACCCGTTTTGTGGCCAAGCAACTGAGTACGGATCATTGGTTTAATCTAAGTCAAGCAAAGGCGCTTTTGCACTATAGGCCGCTCGTTTCTACCAGGGAGGGTCTTGAAAGGCTTCGAGATAGCCACAAGCTTCAACTTTACTCTTAGACCGCCCGGAGCGTAGAACTGCCACAAATTTATTCGCTGACTCCTGCACAATTTCCCTTACCTGGGCTATCGGGCGCTGTCAAAAACATCGAATGAATCCAGACTCTATTGGATCCAAAGCTGATTCTATCTTCATTTGGTAAGGTGGCTGATTCGATGCGATACCACCAGTTTCCTTTTCCCGAAATCAGCTTCTCGGCAGCCAGACAATCGGGTGTTCGCATGGTCTGACCATCCGCATCGATTTGGTCCGTCACAATTTGAGTTCCCTGGGGAAGGGCATAATAAACGTTATCCGCCTTTGCGCTCAAATAGACGGGGATGCCCTCGCTGAACGGCCAGCCATCATAACTCAGCAATCCGTGATCGCTAACGAGATACCTAGCTCTTTCCTGCACAGGTTCTTCCGGGACGGGAGGGGCTTCTGGCACGCCGCCAGAATCGGGCAAGACGCTTGGGATCGGCTGGTAACCCGCTTGGCAGTGAGGCAGAGTCCTCGCGTATTTTTTGATGGCCTCCATCAACTCGCCGGAACTCCCATATCCAGGAACATGGAAGTAGCTCACAGCAAAAGCACAAGGCAATTTGGGATCACTGTTTTCAAGAATGCCGATATCTGTGAAGTGAAAGGGTAAGGCGCTGTCTAGGTTCTCGTTTCCCCAGCCCGTCTTATGAAAGACCTCGAAGTTACCATCTCTAGCGCTGGCCAAATATTTTGCGCCTGGCGATGGATATTGACGGAAAATCTCTCGGGCGGCCTGAAACTGGGGATCCAACCAAAATTTCTCCATCATTTTTGTTGCCGCATTGGCAGAGAGCGCGTTCTGGAATTTGGCGTCTCCTTTGCACAAGGTATCAAAGCAGGTACTTCCATAGTGGGAATAGTTCCCATAACCCGCCCACCGAGTCAGGCGATGGTTTGAAATTAGCTTTCCCTTAATGTCATGACGAAAGAGTTTGGAAACATAGTCAAGGCCAAGGGTGCTGTTCTTACCTGGATCTCGCTGACCATTCGCAAAATAAGCAAGCACGTAGAGCACGCAGGAAGTGGCCGTGTTATCAGACTGCCGTAAGGTCGCATTCGCAATAGCGGAGAATGGACCGGCAAAGCCGCACGATTTGGCCGGTGTAAATTGTTCAATCTGCTTGTTGTTTAGGCCTGCCTCCAGCATGGCATGGATGGCAGCCGCAACATAAAACCATTTCGCGCTGGACCAAGCATACATCGCATCATCACCGTTTATGGAGGCCAATTCACCTGTATGCAAATCCAAGACTGACACACCACAAAATTGCGGCGTATGACGTCCATTGCTGCAAGACAAATCAGAGATATCTCCACAGCTTTGGTGTTCGCCACACAGATTCGGATGACGTTCGGATAAAAGACGCTCTAGGCCGGATTGCGCTTGGGCAAGCTTGGCCGCAGGAAGTTCGGAATTGGACTTGCAACCTTGAAAACTCGCGACCAGAAATATCATAAACAGACTATGGTAGCCTTGAAGGAAAGGGATAGTACAGAGTTTCATATAGGTCCTCAGTTTTGCAGTGGCAGTATGGCTTTCAGAAATCATTGGCAAATGTTGAATCGTGTGTCGAGCGCAGATTCTGGAGCTGAAAATCCCTGCTCGCAAACATCATCTAGACCCTCTGGCTTAACAACACAGGTCCCCAAGCAACTCATGCGCGTGGGGTTATGCAACCCGCATAAGGCTAGGTTTTTATCATCGATGCAGGTATTTTTTCTGACGGCAGGCACAGCATTTGGCAGCAATGGTGAATCAGCACAAAATTCATCGACTGTCTTACCAGTCGCCACAGTGCTAAAGCCGGGATCACAAAAATCGTTATGCAGAGGATTTTGGCTCGAGAAACACGCCCGATGACAGTCTTTCACCATGGGAGCTTCGTCTTCACAGGTAATCAGGATGTTTCTCTCAGCATCGATACAGCGATTTCTTCTGACTTCTTTACCATCCTTTCCCAAAGGCCATAAAATTCGATTGCAGAAGCCTTCAGGTTTTAAGGATCCGCCTGAGCAAGACATGCTCTGGGCACGCTCCGCTTGGTTCGGTGCAGACGGCCCCTCTTGGGCAACTGGGCCCGGCGCAGCTTGGCCCGTGGAGGCCGCCATCCCTAGACCCGAATCCTCATCTGCGCCTTGGACACATCGGTCGACGGTCCCTGGTGGTGCGGCAAAGCAGCCCTTGTCGCAGGTGATTTTTGCGCCTAGCTGACAAAAGAATGGAGAAAGATACTCGCCTGTTTTCCCGCTTAGCGTCTTGCCAGCCTCATCAAGGCAATAACCTGATTGACACCCAGGGCTCGCGGAGCGGGCGCTAGAAAAGCAAGTGGGATCTATTTCAGCGACGGCACCTTTCTGTGTCCAATAAGACTCAGGCAGGCAGGTTTTTAGTTCCCGAAAAGCCTGCAAGTACTTTTTGAATCGCTGTTCGAATGACTTACATTTTCCCTGCCAACAGCCATTGTAGTATCCAGCTACATTGGCAACAAATTTGGGATTGAATTGACTTGCCTCCACATCCGTTCCCAAAGCTTTAGAATAGGACTGAAAATCTCGCCAACCTTTTTCTTTCACGAAAAACTTTTCCACTGCAGCAACATTGTGTTCAAGAATGCGGATATCCAAGTCATATTTTTCTTTGTAATCATTGACCGTGTTGCGAAAAGATCCTTTGTCAAACTGGAAGAGCCCCGCACCTCCTTGTTCCGCGCTGCCATCCCCCTGACCCGTTAGAATAATGCCTTTGTCTGGACATGACTCCGAAGAGAGGAAAGGCTCGTTAAACAATTGAGGGTAGTTGATAGTGTGCCCTAATTCCTGCCAATCTCGTAAACAATGAACCAGAAAGGTTTCTGCCAAGGCAATGCCCGCTGCGACAAAAGCATTGATATCTGCGTCCAGGGCACCATCCCGAATCGAGCCAAGGCTGCGAAGGGCCTTTTCTGGAGTGGTATTCCGTAGGGACTTAAGCTGAGCTTCGGGGCTAAGATCCTTTCCATCGGGAACAGGAGCCGTTTTGCATTGCAAAAGTGACAACAAAAGCAAGTTAAGACAGAAAAATCTGCTACCTAATTTATGGAATTGGCTCTTGTCATGGCTATCGTTTTGGGACATCTAAAAAACCACATCGCTTCAGGTTTAAGAGGCCCTTCTACTTTAGCAAGCTTGGGGGATTAAATCACGGTTTCGCCACTGGCGACTGTGGTGTTTCGTGCAAATTTGATTCAGCGACAAAACCTGAGATTTTTATTTGTGGTATTCGCAAATTCTCAGGTAATGGGAGCTAGTTTACGCGCAAAAAAAATGCGGGCGATCTCGACGGTGCAAGAGCCAGACCTTTTTTGTGTCCCAAGCAAGTGATATTCTAAGCAACTGATCCTCTCAGAAAAAATAGGAGCTAAGGGTGCCTTTTAAACTCGTAATTACCATCTTGTTAGGGGGATTTTTAGCTGCCTGCAAAACCACCCCAGAAAATAACGGGCTCACCAAAGCAGGAACGCAAAGTAGACAATACATCACGCGCACCGATGAGTGTGGTCAGCCGATGGAGTCTTTGCGAGGCGTGACTTCCTGTTCCAATGGCAAGAACTCCTATTCGGGGAGTTCTTGCGCTGGAGAATATTCCAAAGGCTACCGCTATCAGTGCGTCGAACTGATTCGGCGCTATATCGGGACAAAATGGGGTTGGGCGTCTGCGGCAATGCTATCGGGACACGCCAAAAGCTGGTGGGCGGCTATGAAGAACTCTTCTTCTTATGAAACCTTTCCGAATGGAAAGACAAATCTATTGCCCCAAGCTGGAGACATCATCGTATGGACTGGCGGCACCTGGGGGCATATCGCCCTAATCGGCAACGTTTTTCCCGTAGGAGAAAACGAAGGAACGGTGGCAATCCTCCAGCAAAATATGAAGGTAGGAACCGAAGAACTCCCTTATAAAATCGATGAACAGGGCATGGTCTCGATTATGGCAGGAAGCCAAACCGGTGGCGTCTCCTCATCTCCGGCTGGTTGGGGCCGAATTAAGCTCGAAATGAGCGAACCCGATGCCGTAGGCCACTGCTACAATGGCAAGAGCGGCACGCCTATGGATATGAGCCCTGAAGATCTTGCTGCCCTCGAGGCAGAAGAAAGGAGCAAAAGAGAAAGTGGAAATCAACAAATTGCCGAACTGTATTCTCAATCCCTTGCCAACAAAGACCATAAGACCTGCTTAGAGGTTTATCAAAAACAAGGAAACGCGATCAACCTTTGTGAATCTCATCCAAAATATCGTTTTGTGAACACCTTGTCCTCGACCAAGATGGCCGATGGACGCCAGGTCATCAGAATCTGTGGTGACTATGACTATTTACAGCCCAATTATCTCAGACCCTCTGACTTCCAACCTTTTTGGCTAGTCTGTGACGCTGGCCAAGATGTTAACATGGGAAGTCTAGGCTATCACGACAGCTGTCCGGGAAACAAAGGCACACCATGCCCCGCAAGTCCAAGTGCGCAGTTCGATGCCGAGGGAGTCACTTTTCAAGCTGCCCAATATCCAGGAGAAGATCTGCCTGACGTTCGCGAGTTTTGCGAAGGCTACTTGCGAATCTTTGCTGATACTTTGATCGCGAAAGGCATTCCGGAACTATCTCTCTGTTATCGTTCCCTTAGCAGTGGCCAGGCCCTTGCTACCAACTTTCTTG
>JBIKVD010000130.1:0-10582 GCA_044357055.1 Oligoflexales bacterium
CAGTTAAGACGTTTTGACTCCATTGAGTATTGAATCTGGGCTTCCTTTGTAAGAAGTAGGCAGGATCAAGCACCGCTGCGGGAGTAGCTCAGTGAGGTGAGCCTCAAAACTCAGACTAGAAATCAATCTGCCTATCCTCTATGACTTATGGAGCACCTGGACCTTTCTTTCTCGTGCTATATCTTACAGTGCAGTCGATTTTACTCGCGAAATACAAAAGGTGAGATGCTATTTAGGGATCATGGTCGATGCGAATCTCGAAAGAAAAAGCTAAAAATATTTGGATTCATGCCCAAAAGCTTGATCATGTCGCTCCCTTTGGAAAGGGAACTCAAGCTGTCGCTGCCGCTGTTCGACATTTAGGTTATGTGCAGATCGACACCATCAGTGTGATTGAACGCTGCCATCATCATATTCTTTACAATCGGATTCCTGACTACCGAGTCACAGATCTTCACCAGGCTCAGTCAAAAGATAAAAGCGTCTTTGAATATTGGACTCATGCTTTGGCTTATATTTCTGCTGATGACTTCAGATACTTTATGGCGCAAATGAAAAGCCGTCGAATTTCTAAATCGACCTGGATGCAAAGCATCGCGCCAGGCGACTACAAAAAAGTTAAAGATCTACTTAAAGAAGGCCCTATTAGTATACGCGATATTAAGGATGATGTGCTCATTGAGAAACAGCATTTATGGGCCAGCTCGAAACCTTCCAAAAAAGCATTGCAACTGGGCTTTTATACAGGCGAGTTCACCATTAGTGAGCGTGTCGGAATGCTGAAAATGTACGATTATTCAAAACGTCACTTTGGTTGGGACAAGTCTCCCAAAGCAGCTTCTGAGGCGGAAACGATGAAATACATTTTAGAACGCTCATTAAGATCTCAAGGTCTAATCAGTCTAGAATCAACTTCATATTTAGAGAAATTCAACTTTAAACAACGCATGCAAAGATTGATCGACAAGCAGGTACAAGATCGACAGCTGGTTGAGGTGCAGATCGAAGGCATCGAGAAATGTCGCTATTGGATTCGACCAACACTTTTAGAGAAAAAAATTCCATCGAGCGAGCTGACGCATATCCTTTCTCCTTTCGATCCACTAACTATTCAACGAAAACGCCTCAAAATGTTTTTTGATTATGAACATGTTTTTGAAGCCTACATTCCTCCGATAAAAAGAAAATTTGGCTATTTTGCTTTGCCGGTGTTGATGGGAGCTGAAATCGTTGCAGTGATAGACTTAAAAACAGACCGACAAAAGCAAGCGCTTCTAGTTCAAAAATGGACTTGGCTCAAAAAATTTAGATCAAAAGAAAAAAAGAAAAAAATTGAAGCAGAGTTAGATCGCTTTGAGAGATTTCAGTTTCAGTAAACCGAGTCAAAACATTGATGATTAACATGATAAGAAAAACTACAAAACCTAGTAAGCCGAGCGTGGGTGTAGGCTTTTGGGATTTTGCACGAAATGTGGGTACATCCTATTCTTCGCCTTTTAACTCTATGCTTTCCACTCCAATGATTTCACCTGACGTATTTTTTAGGGCTCGGATACTGCACACTTTATCTGATTCCCTGGTTTCCTCTTTCTTTTTCACTTTTAAGTACAAAGTTTGATGAAATTGAGCCCAATCTGCGGGAGTTTTTTGGCGAAAGTTTTATTGGGCTCTCAACTATAAAATATTCACTTTTACGCTTTTCATTTGGAACAAACCCAAAGCTGCTTCCGAGTTTGCTTTCATCAATATCATTGACTCTTAAAGAAGCATAATCTCCGTAAAGATCCTTCACTTTGAGAAATGATGTATTTTCATCATAGGATTTGATTTCAGGGTAAAGGATTAAATCGCTGCAGTGCGGAACTAAGTGGATTTTATAAGGCTTATTGGCTGTTATGATAAGTGACTGAATTTTTAGTGAATCTCCTTTGATTTTTTCGCTAACGCTAATTCCTTTAATACTGACATTTTTTCTAACTTTAATGACAAAAAGCTATACCACAGTGCCAAACAATGCGCCGATCCCCGCCGTCAACGCCATAGCAAAGGCACCCCAAAAAGTGACCCGCAAAGTCGGGCGCAAAACCTTTGCCCCTCCAGCCCGAGCACCGATGGCACCCAGCATCGCGAGAAAAGCTAAAGACGCCACGGAGACTCCTGTTACTAGGGCAGAACGGGGCATGAGCAATACCATGGACAGAGGCATCGCTGCACCTAGGGCGAAGGTCGCGGATGAGGTAAGGGCGGCCTGAATCGGACGCGCTGCGGTGATTTCAGAAATTCCTAATTCGTCTCTGGCGTGGGCACCGAGGGCATCCTTGGCCATAAGTTGATCAGCCACTTGGTAGGCAAGACTTGTTTCAAGGCCGCGACCCATATAAATGCGAGCGAGTTCTTCTCGCTCTGAGTCTGGCTGGTTCGCTAGCTCCATGCGCTCGCGGGATAAGTCTGCTTGTTCCGTATCCGACTGCGAACTGACGGAAACATATTCTCCCGCTGCCATGGACATCGCGCCAGCGACCAAACCAGCAACACCCGCGATTAAAACGTCAGAAGTAGGGGATGCGGCCGCCGCTACTCCCACAATAAGACTGGCCGTTGATACGATACCGTCATTAGCACCAAGGACAGCGGCTCGCAGCCAGCCCACGCGCGATATCAAGTGACCTTCAGAATGACGGAGTCTCTTGTTCACAATCACCACCATCTCTTTTTAAGGTTGCTGTTTGCGCCAAAACAGAATTTTCTAATTCAGCGTCTTCGAACCCACGTTACTTTAGTTCGGAATGCAGCAACTGTGCCAGGCTTTCTGCACCGACTGGTTCATCTGGCATATATGGCAGCACGGTGAAGCGACTTGCCAGGCCTGATGTCAGCCGGTTTATCTGTTCTCGCTCATTTTCGGCCCGTTGGAGTAGGACCGGATCGCTCGTGGGGCTTGCCAGCAGGCTGCGATTGACCACCCATCCATAGGGTTCTATAGCTGCGCGGCGCAGATCCTCCTGCAGGGCGGCCGCTTCGCTGATCGGGGTCGTCTCCGGGAGTGTCACAAGCAGGACCTTCGACTGATGAGGATCCTGCAGCATCATGAGGGGGGTTCTTAACTTGCCTGGTGCCGAGTCTTCCATCTTCTTTAGCATTTCGCGATGATAAGACCCAGCGGCATCTAGTAGCAACAAAGTATGACCCGTTGGTGCCGTATCAAGAATCACGATGCCGCGCCTAGCTTCGAAAACCGTTTTCGAGAAGGCATGAAAAACGGCCACTTCTTCAGTGCATGGAGAGGCTAGATCTTCCTGCAAAAGAGCTAAACCGTCGGCATCCAGTTTGTCGCCTTTCGTAGCAAGAATTTTCTCAATATAGAGTCTGGTTTCTTCCTTTGGATCAATCTTGCTGACGGATAAGTTGGGGACCATGCCGTCGATGGTTTGGGCTAAATGCGCGGCGGGGTCGGTTGTGCTCAGGTGTACCTGTTTACCTAGGTTGGCAATCTCCACCGCAAGGGCCGCTGCGATCGTGGTCTTTCCTACTCCGCCTTTGCCCATGACCAGCACGAGTCCATGATCGTCGACCGAAAGTTCATGGGCAAGTTTGGCCAAAGAAAAGGTTGGCGTGATTGAAAAATCGAGGGAGCCCCCTTCTTTTTCTGTCAATGGGTTGAGCCTCTTTCCAGGCGGGGTTTCAAGAAAGAGCTCTCTCAGGGCAGCCAAGCCCACCGTGTTAAATGGCTTGAGGGGCACGAAGTATTTTGGCAGCGCTTGGAGCCCGGTGGGCAGATGGGCCAAACATGACGCGGATTTGTTTGCCAAGGTTCGCGCTAGAGGATCTTCGGTAGCTGTGGCGATAAAGACGCCATTGATGATGAGTAGCTGATTCTTCAAACCCAATTTGCCAAGATCTGTGCTGGTGCGTTCAGCCTCATTTAGCGTACTTTTCTCCGGTCGGGCAACCAGGATGACCGTTGTTTTCTCTGGGTCCTGAAGCGCCGCGTAAGCTTCAGCAAATCGCGATTCTTGACTCTTGAGAGCAGAGTGCGGACCAAGGCAGCTAGCTCCCCGCTCATTGAGATCGAAGAATTGCGTCCATGCTTTCGGTAATGTCAGGAGCCTGAGGGTGTGACCTGTGGGGGCTGTATCAAAGATGACATGATCGAAGGGGTTTTTTTCGTCAGAGGAAGATAGCAGCGCCGTGAACTCATCAAAAGCTGCAATTTCAACCGTGCAGGCCCCTGAGAGTTGCTCGTTCAATCCGGCGATTTCTTCTTTCGTCGCCACTCCATGCAGTGGAGCCGTGACCCTTGCTCGGTATTCCTCAGCGGCGAGGTCTGGATTGATATTTAAAGCCATCAAGCCCGGAACCTTTGGCACTGGCTTGGCATGATTGCTGAGAGAGATACCAAAAGTCTCATCCAAATTTGAGGCGGGGTCCGTACTAACGAGCAAGACCCGCTTTCCCTGACTTGCTAAAAAGATTGCAGTGGCAGAGGCAAGAGAGGTTTTTCCCACCCCGCCCTTGCCGGTAAAAAACAAAAAAGGAGTATAAAAGGCTTCATCCGCATTGGAGGCAGATAAAAACTTGGGTTTCAGAATTTTTGGCGTCATAGATTTGCACCTATCCTAAGGATCAAGGTTTCTGTCCAACATCAGATACGAGCGACGAGTAACTTAAAAAATTCTAGTCTCTCTTGATTAACGCAATAGCAGCGCCTCGGTCCTTCCACAGTACCTTGAATCAAGCCAGCTTCTTTGAGGATTCGCAGATGTTCTGAGACGGTAGACTGCGCCAGAGAGAACTCCTCCGCTAGATCTCCAGAAACACACTCGCCTTTTTCTAGTAAAATGCGAAGAAGGCGGACCCGAGCAGGATGTCCTAAGGCTTTGCAGAAATCGCCGAGATCATTTTCAGAAAAATCTTTTTCGCGAACTCGTTTTTGGACTGGATTACAAGTGGCAGAAGACATGGCGTCCGATTCCTTCTAAGCATTGTGTTTTGTAAGGTCTAAGTCCCTTTCTCTCAGTTAATTCCAGATGGTAGATCTGATAATACGATTAGCTTCTCGATGCGCTCCTTGATCAGATCCCGGCCTGTTCGAAAACGGGTCTGGATCTCCTCAGGACTTAGATTTTCATGAGGCGCGGGCGCCGGATCAGGGATGGGCCAGTGAAGTCGTTTGACATGGCCGGGAAGGATGGGACAGACCTCCTCGGCACACAGGGTCACCACCAAATCGATTTTTGTCGTATCCATGGATGCCACGGCTTTGGAGTGATGGGTGCTAATATCGATGCCGATTTCTGCCATCGCTGCGATGGCAGCAGGGTTTACTTTTGATGGCTGCGACCCGGCACTAGAGACCTCGGCTTGCGCTCCCAAAATTTTCCTGGCTAAGCCCTCGGCCATTTGACTGCGGGCAGAGTTAGCTACACATAAAAAGAGTATTCTGGTCATCTCAATCATCCTTAGTTCATTTTATACGATAGTCTTTTCGATCAGGGCTAAACTGACTCAGACTTAGGGAACCAACCCTGAGTTCGGTTTGCAAAGGCGACCAAGGACAACATAACCGGCACTTCGACTAAGACACCAACAACGGTCACCAGTGCGGCGCCTGAGTTAAGCCCAAAAAGCCCAATAGCAACGGCAACGGCAAGTTCAAAAAAATTTGATGTTCCAATAAGGGCACAGGGTGCGGCGATGTTGTAGGGAATACGCCATTGACGGGCGGCAAAGTAGGCGATAGCAAAAATACCGTAAGACTGGATCAGCAAGGGTACGGCAATCAGGGCAATGAGCAGAGGCTGATCGAGAAGGATTTGTCCTTGAAATCCGAAAAGTAAGACAACTGTTCCCAAAAGCCCGAGAATGGAAAGTGGCTTGGTATGGTGGCTGAACCTTGCCAGGGTTTTTTCTGTCTCTGAACGGGTTTTGGCAGAGCGGCTGATCTTGATCCGAGTGAGTACGCCGGCGATCAAGGGAATAAGTACATAAAGACCCACCGACAGGAGGAGCGTCGCCCAAGGTACTTGGATATCCGTGACGCCTAAAAGCAGTGCGACAAGGGGGGCAAAGGCAAAAATCATAATGACATCATTAAGGGCCACCTGTGCCAATGTATAAGTGGCATCTCCTCGGGTGAGCTGTGACCACACAAAAACCATGGCAGTACACGGCGCCGCTCCGAGCAAGATAAGCCCGGCGATATATTGACTGGCTTCAGCGGGATCAATCAGTTTAGCAAAGACATAGTTGAAAAAGAGGACCCCCAAAGCGACCATGGTAAATGGCTTCACGAGCCAATTAATGACCAGGGTGATGATCAGGCCCTTTGGCCTCTCGTGGATGCGTCTCAAACTCGAAAAATCCACCGCTACCATCATGGGATAGACCATAAACCAGATAAGCACGGCGACGACGAAATTCACTGAGCCGTATTCAAGCCCAGCCAGGCTTTGAAATGGATTGGGGAATCGATTGCCAAGGAATATTCCCGTCGCAATACTTAAAGCAACCCAAAGCGACAAATAACGTTCAAAGAAGCCAACAGCAGGACTTGCGCTCATAGTCAGGACCCTATCCATAATGAGAGGGATCTATCCTTACATCGACCATCGACGATTGTCGATGTAATTTAGGAGCCGGTAAAAGTCCCAACCACCCACGAGCCAAAGCCGAATTCAAGTGCCTCGCCATAGGACCAGATCTGAAAAGCCGATCGTGTCGCGCTTCTAACATTCCAATAATACCCATCTAAATCAGCAGACGGTCCAGGGCCTTATGTTTATGGCTAAGGGATCCGATTCATACTCTGGATGAACGAATCAATAGAACTTTGGGGCTTATGCATTATTTCTTTCACAAAAGTACAGGGCCTCGGCTTCCTGCCCATCGTGAATCCGGGATGACCATGATCGAAGTCGTGGTCTGGGCCGGTCTCTTGGGAGTCTTTGCTTATATGGGGCTTGGCTTTTTCTCCACCTCAGAGGATCTAAGTCGCGCGGCATCGGCAAAGTCACTAAACATGGAAGCGTTCCGCATCTTACAAATGCGCATGGAAGAGCAGATTCGTAACCGTATTCAGTATGACCTGAGCTTGTTGCACCCGGCGCTGAAAAATTTGAATACGAATTATGAGAGCCTATTCAGTGTGCCAAGTGGCGGCCTAAGGAAGAATCTGCTGCGCAGCAATGCGATGGTTCTGAAAGACAGCGGCAATCCTGTCTATGAGCAATTTTATGCCGTGACGAAGTGCGTTGAAAAACCTGATAGCTGGACCACGGAACATAGCAACTTTGTCAATCAAAGTAATCCGTGCGGCTTTGAGTGCCCTGGTATCCCCATGATCTATTACTATCAGGGTATGGTCAATAATCCCGTGCAGAACCCAAACAAAGTCTCCTGGCGATCTTTTCCGGCAAAAGATGGATCCATTTTCCGCCAAACAGCGGCAGCGGGATTTTGCGTCAGCCGACAGCATAAAATGGAATCAACGCCGTCAGGTAGAAGTCGCACTGTGGAGGATCAGGTTCGGGTGACCTATTATTCCTACGTCTTTGATGTAGGCCGTAAATTGAGAATGCTGGTGCATACCTCGATTGTCGCAGAGGACTCGAACCCTAGAGGTCGAGTTTTCTCGAAATCCACAAGATGATTGGCAGGAAAATGAAATTTTGGTTCCAGACAAATCATCCTATCCGCCGCCAAGCTGGGCATGGAATCCTAGAGATCATCATTGCCTTTGCCATTCTTAGCATCATCGTCGGGGTTTTTGTCCAGAATATGACCGACAACGTCAAGCTACGGAAGCAGGACGAAATCAGGGCAAATTTGGCGAGAGAATTGGATCCTTTGGTTCGGCGCTTGTTCGAGCAGCACTATCTACCGCAGCTCAATAACAATTGTCTCATCTCTCAGCCAGCCTACGCGGGTTTTTCCGAGGGGGGATCGCAGGCCGTGGTGATGAAGTTATGGAAATCGGGCCCAAGTTTTTTCGTGGATGGCCTCGCCGCAGAGGTTAGAAAAAGCTGCCAGGCCAAGCCCATGGCCCAGCAGAGTCCTTGGCAAAAACAACAGTTCATTTGCGGCGAATTCAGCAATTTGCGAGCCTTAAGCTCCAAAGACCAGGCCGAAGCCAGGAAAGCCTACGTTCACTTTAGCTTCAGTTACTACCCGCTGGGGAAAGAAAGAAAGCTTGCAAATCGCCTATCTTGTTCGGCTTTTATTTCTCGGACGGAACCGGCAAATCTAGAACTTTTTTACCAAGTTTTTTGGCGGGACACCCAGCGCAAGGTGTTCTCCTATTCTAACTCGATCAACTACAGCAATTTTAAAGTCAAATGAGGCTCGGGATGAACAGACGAGAACAAGACGGTAATATCTTAATGAGCTTGATGGTGGCACTGGGCATAAGCCTTGGCTTGGTACAACTCAGCGTTTCAACCCAGCGATCAAAAGAGCTTCATGATCGAACGCGGCTGCAGGAATTGGCTAAGAATTCCAATTTGAGCTCCATTGAGTTGGTAGAAGCGTTGATCCGTTCCAAAAAGCTCTCTTTTATTGACCCCACCACTGGTGCGGTGTTGGATCGAAAACGAGGCAAGATCTTCTACGATAGGAAGGGGGCGATTGAAGGCAAGGGTTACGGCCACGCTGTGAGTACCTTTACTTTTAAGTCGGATAAGGATGGCAAGAAAGACCAGTTTGATGTACTCACAGCCCCGGCCATGAGTATGGCTAAAAACAAAAAGCTTGTTGGATCCTTAGCGCCACCCCCTGGGGTCCCGCCCCATCTTTTTTCGCCCTTACAAGCCTTGGCCCCGCTGTCACAGCCCGAACCCTTTGATTTTGTGCTAGCCCCGGGGTCCAACGCGGGAAAAATTCTTAAGGCGATGAAAAATGCCGCTAATGTTCCCAGCCCCAAAAAGGCAGGGGGCAAGAACGTGACGGTCGGCGTGTTGCATGCCCAGGGAAAGGTGATTGATCTGGGGTTTGATCCAGAAAATATGCCACCGATCACCTCGTATCCGCCCCCTAATATCATCAAAGGTGTCGACCATGGGGCGCAAATTTACTTTGACCTAGTTGATGACGAAATGAGTAATGCCGAAGGTCAGTTTACCTTCAATCAAAATGCCCTGGATGAACAGGGAAAGCCAGTTAGTATACTGTGTCACGAAACCGGATTACCTGTGGGCAGGCAGACCAACTCTAAGCAGACCATGTTGGGTTGCGCCAATGAAAAATGGCTCTTAAAAGCGGGAACGGGCGACGGAAAGAACCCCATCGATCCGCCAAAGGGTGAAGTGGTGACCCAGACGAGTATAGACTATTTAACAGGCGAGCTTGCCAAAAATGAGTTGTTTGCCCATGTGACCACCCGCTCCTATTATTATTTAATGGAGAGCGGAAACAAGACTGCGACCCTCAAAGAATCCCGGGACAAATCGATTATCCATATCCCTTTGGTGGACTTTCAGATCCCCTGCGTGGTTGACGACGGAGATCCTCGATGCATGAGTGAAAAGGACAAGGAGGACGAAAAGTCAGAGGATAAATGTGAGCCGGGTGATCCTATGTGTTGTGATCCAGCGACAGATCCAAATTGTAAGGAAAAGCTGATCTGTCCAGAGGATGCGTGCTGCCCAACTAATCCCAATTATGACAAAGCTCAGTGTGAGGAACCGCCCTGCAAAGATGATCCCTGTTGTAAGGAGAATCCCAA
Source organism: Oligoflexales bacterium (assembly GCA_044357055.1). Taxonomy (GTDB): domain Bacteria; phylum Bdellovibrionota_B; class Oligoflexia; order Oligoflexales; family JBIKVD01; genus JBIKVD01. Next base: position 9,719 of record JBIKVD010000130.1, read on the forward strand.
TTACGATCCGACAAAATGCGACTCAGTTAAGTGTAGTGAGTATCCCGATAAGGAAGACTATTACGAAAAATGTGGTCAATGGGAGCAGTGGCGTCTAGTGGCTGTCGAACGCCCTTGGCTGGCACCCAATCAATGCGAATTCGTGATTAAATACTACAAGAGGACCGCAAGCTGTCCTGAAGAGACTCCTGTGGTTCTATGTGAGGACGATTGTGTCCCGGATCCGAACGACCCCGACCGCGGTGAAAAATGCAACAAGATCTGTACGACCTATCGATGCTCCTTTGTGGGTGCGCATACAAGTGGTGGCACCTACTGTCGCTTACAAGGCTGTTTTAGCCTCGACACACCGCTAGTACTCGCTGATGGCACCACCAGAACCTACGCGACCTTAAAGCTAAGCGACCAACTATGGAATCCCGTGACGAAGCAGGCGATGGGAATCCGAGAAATTCGCATTGGTGCGGAAGAAGCACCGACTTATAAGGTTGGGTACGGCGAGCAGGAGCTTCATGTCAGTGAATGGCATCCTTTCCCTGTTCGCGAGGTTGATGGACGTGAGGTGGTGAAACCGGCGAAGCTGCTCGGAGCCTTCGACGAGATTCTAGGGGATGACGGAGATTTCCATCCAATATCTAAAATGGAGATGGTTGCAGCTGACCCAAGCATGCTGGTTTATAATGTTGCTTTAGATACTGATAGCGACAATCCCAGAGATCACTATATTTTGGCAAATGGGATTATCACCGGGGACTTGTGGATGCAAAACTATCTCAAAGAATATGGTTCAGCGATGCCGGTATTCTTGTTTGAGTAAAAAGTGATGAGGGAAATATGCTGTGAATCAGGGAGCGGACATATCCG
>JBIKVD010000132.1:0-10538 GCA_044357055.1 Oligoflexales bacterium
ACCTGATGGCGCTCGTTTACTCCGGCGCAAAGTGCTACGACGGCGTCATCATACGAGAAGAAGCGAAGGGGAAGGCCGCCTGATCAATTTCCACACCCATTGACAAGACCTCCCAGCGTCCCGCGATTGTCATTGTAGTAGCCGTAGATTCCTATAAAGAGGGCTGCCACGCCAGCAGCCAGACTCTCATAATGGTCCCGGGGGGATCGCCCTTCGCGCTCAGCCTTCAGCATTTCTTTATACTTTTGACTGATGACCCTGTCCTCTCGCGAAGGATTCACATTGGCCTGAAGGGGATTGCTCAGGAGAAATAAGCAGCAAAGCAGCCAACCCTTATAATTTGTAGCTACCAGAGACATAAGTCTGCTTGATCCTTTTGAGGTTAATTTCGTTCTCTTGCTTCTCATCAGTGTACTGAATTCCGATTTTATAATTGTCTGAATCGAATACAAAACCAAATGACTGCATCATGGCAGACATTCCAACAAAGGCTCCTAGTCGGGAAACTTTAAACATAAAGGACGCTGAGGCATCCAGCTCATTGAGCGAGGAAAATATTCCTTGAAAGGGAAGTTGCGCACCAACAAATGACTGGCCGACGTAGTGATCCAGGGTCCAAAGGACCATGGCACGTGACTGCTGTGTCATAACACTCTCAACATCAATGATCCTGTCCTCACAGGTGCCACAGGAGGCGTCACTCAAGGTATTTTCTGTTTTGAAGTAAACGGAAGGGATAGCCCAATAATCATTCAAGTAGCCAATACCTAACTCCAAATCATAACCCGCCGTATTTTTCTTCTAGATAATTTCTTTCGGATCTTGTCCAATGGCGGAAAGCGCATCGGCACTGATAAAGGCGAACTGCCGTTTGTATCGAGTCAAGGATGGTCCAAAAACGAAAGTTCCGAAGCCTTTGGGTTGCTTCGGAGTCCAAAGCAGATAATGAGATAATCTTACGACGCTTTGATTGACTGCCGACAAATGTAGCTCTGGCAGCGCAGGATTGAGTAATTTAAAAGCCCCCATGACATGAGCTGGCTGGTACTCGATCCTCGTACGACCATACACGGCTTTAATCAACATAGAGCCGGAGGCGTCTTGAAAATTATCTTCGTCAAATAATCTAGCAAGATAGTCACGATCAATATCGTTGGCAAGAATGCGATTGACCACGGTGTAGGCTTGTTCATTTGCTTTGACATGGAGGTCTAAGCTAATCGCGCCCTTTTCGTTTGGCTGGTAGGATAAAGGGACGCACTGGAAATTGGCCTCTTTAGCCATGAAGCTATAGCACGTTCTTAGACTTTGAAAGGATTCGGGGCTGTCAGTATCTAGAATCTGATGGCGCAAGATACCGGCGTTCACCGAGGTAGCTTCATGGGCCTTTATAATAAGGATTAGTAGCAATAACTTAGTCACAATAGTCGATCTTTATGGAACGGTAAAAGGCCTCAGAAATAAAAATAGCTCCCCCTTGAGCGGTCACGACATCCACAATCTTTTGCGTGGATTGCTCCAGACTCAGCAAACTTTGATTCACTTCCCCTTTCCGCTCTAATTGAACTACTTGTAGGCGTGTCACCGCCTGGTTGAGGTGGCTGGCGGCGCTGGATAGATTATTGAAAAAAATCTCGGGTCTAAAAGAGCAGACAAAATCACCGAGCGACAAGCCGCGGCCCCGATCTGCAAGATTCGGAAAGGCTTCGCGCAGATACGCCACGAATACCGTTACATTTAGCAACGCTCCATAGGCGTTTCCCCGCAAATAGTAATCGGAATCCGGTTGTAGCTGAAATAGCAAAAGCAATGCTTCGCTCAGCAGAGGTCGACGGGTCTGATCAATCTCCGGAATAAGAAATAAAGTATTTAGTGTCACTGTCGCGTCGCTCATAAACTTGAGTACCAGGCGTTTCAATCTGGCTGTTTCACCGACATCCGTAGGCAAAGCCTCAACTTGAGCCGGCTCCGGATCCTCAGGGCTTGTTGCCACTAAGGAGGCAGACTTATCGCCCTCCTTTTTAGTTTTATTGTTCACCAGCAAATATTCAAAAAGCGGGAAGGCATCGATGATATTGACACCGGCGGAGCCGCTATAGGCTGTCGCTAAAAACATTTTGATTTCATCATCCTCGGGCTTTTGCTGCAGTAGCGATTCCAAAAGGGCAATGGCTTCGTCGTAGTTGCGACGATTGAGGTGTTCAATGGTTCGATCTTTGCGGCTTACCCTGGTTTCTACAGTTTGACAATGCAGGCCTAGCGCACATAGCAAGGCAGGCAAGAGGATATGCAGGTGCTTCACTTCTTCGCCTCAAGGTCGATCGAAAATCTCTCTGTAGGCGAGCCAAGATCTGCTCCACTCGCTGTGACAGCCAGCACCACCTTCTCGCTTGTAGCGGTGACTTTTAGATCAAAATCGGTCATCTGACTTTTCGACGGTATTGTTTTGATCGTGCCCTTTTCAACAGCCAAAACGTAATCTTTCATATCCCAGCGGAAATCCCGAAAATCCAGCGACAATAGGTCGCCCTTCTTGGCAACAGCAACCGAACCTACCATTTTGCCGATTTCTATTGAAGGATTGACTCCCACAGACCAGGAATGAAACTTATCAAGTTCTCCAAGATCCAATACGTATTTGAGACTCATATCCTCGGAGTCTGGGGACACCTGGTAAGAGAAAAAGGGAAAGAGTTGATCTTGGGCTAAGTGTTGCACGCGAACGGCGATCGAGAACTGTTGCAAGTCCATCCCGCCCTGTCCTTTTTTCTTTCCCCAAAAGACTAAAGAAGTCTGTGCGGCTGGATGTATAAGCTCCTTAGAATTTAAGCTAGAAAATTCGACAAAAAATTCATCTTGGACCGTACCGGCCAGAAATTTGGCGATCCCCACTTCTTGAAAAATTTTTCCAGTGAAGACGAAAGGATTATAGAATGTTTTCGCCAGGGAACCCTGCTCTGCCAAAAGATTTGTGGTCGGTTGAGGGCTGGAGGCGCTTCCTCTTTTCTCCCGAACTTTTGGCTCAATGAGACTCGTCACTTTCCCCAGCACTTCCATGATATGCACTGTCGTCGCAATTTCCGAGCTAGCCAATTGAGTCGCCTCTGTTTTTTGGCTCTCCTCTTTTTGCTGCGGTTCTTTTATTTCTTGCGAGACCGCCGAGCAAGAAAGGCGGGACAGGGTGCCCGCTATCAGAAGCGATAGGCGAAATATCGATTCAACCCCACTTTTGTTCATAGGCCTCTCGTGTAACGATCACGCGAGCCCTCGGCTCGCTCGGGTTGTAATGACTAGATGAGGTTTGATTAGAATGACTTACCGCAATTGTAGCATGTTTGGCACAAAGGGCAGTAGCCCTCCGCCAATTTCTGGTCGTTGAGGAGGATTTAGGGCGAATGCAAGTAATGGAAATTTTGGGAAATTAAATGATCTCTCGACCCGCAATATAGCCAGTGGTTCGCGTGTTGCAGCCACAGGTTCGGTTGCCGGCAGACTCAAAGGGCGTACCACAAGAGATACAGGTACGAACCCTGATGCGAATGGGAGAAAGACTTGCAAGCTTTCGGGCATGGTTCTTGAGCTCAATATCCTTCACGACCGATGGGGGTAGGCGTTTAACCTCATTTGAACCGGCTATTTTGATAAATTCAAGTTGTTCCATATCGTCCCTTCTTGTATTCCTAGCTAATTGGATTAGCTTATATGCTACTGACGTCTTGAGATGATGGTTCGGACCTATGCCCAACTTTTCCGATGGTTTTTTTGAAACCCATCTGCATTTGTAACGTGTGTCACCTTAACATAGGTGGTGTTATTTCGTGCCATAAATATGAGCTAGAGCATGGCAGAAGGCGACTTTGCTACCATTTCTTGCGCAGCCGTCTTTCACATAAAGGGCTTCAACTTTCCATTTTGAAAGTTTGTCCTTGGATATATAAAGCAGCGGGAGGACAATATTAGAAATTAGTTAGTATGTCAAATTTAGGTAATCTGACCATTCCTGGCAAGTCTGTATTTTTTCGCCACTTTTTAGAGAGTTAGGAACCTATTATGGCAATTCATCCATCTTGGAATCAGGGAGTGGAAGAGCTCATTTCTGGATCCGCCGTGCAAGAGCGTGTTACCGAACTTGCCGCTAAGCTACAGGAAACACACGGGGATCTAGAACCTTTGGTTATTGTCGTCCTAAATGGCGCCGTTGTCTTCGCGGCTGATTTGGTTCGACATTGCACTTTTCCATTGGAAATGGATTTTGTGCGCGTGAAAAGCTACGTCGGGCAACAATCAAGCGGTCATATTAAGTTGCTACTCGAAAATCAAATATCGGCAAAGGGCCGACATGTATTAATTATTGAAGATATCGTCGAGACCGGCAATACCATTGAATTCCTAAAATCGAAGTTGATGGAACAGGAGCCGCTTTCTGTAAATGTGGTCTGCCTCCTTCATAAGCCCAATCCTCAAAATGAACACCTTGTGGATGTTTCAGGTTTTCGTATTGGCAAAGAATTTGTTGTTGGATACGGGCTGGATTACTGCGAAAAGCACCGCAACTTGCCCTATATTGGTCGGTTGACGATCAATTGACTTATGCTATGAGTGGGATTAAGAACAGGTGCTGACTTCTTAGTTCTTTTGATCTTTGGAAGATAGGCCTTTTAGTTCCGTCATTAAGCTATGAATGCGATCTAAACTTGAGCGTATGCGTTGAAGCCGCTCGCCAAAATTTGACCCCTCGCTATCGGTTGGAGCGGAGCTCGGTTCGCGATGAATCGTGCCTGACTTCTGATCTAAATACAGAGGTTTTCTGCCGGGAGCAAGCTCTCGGCTCAGCTCCTTCTTCTGCTTAAAGAGATTAAGGTCGACAACCTTGCCATCATTTTTTTGATTTTCGCTGCTTCCACTCATAACAACCACTTCCTCTGCTACTGCCGTCCACATTCCACTGCCGCCGATTTATTAAGAATCCAAAACAAAGATCAGTGCTTGATCCTATAGGACTTAAGAACCGATTTATTAGCTTTCAATCTCTCTTCCCTTAACCGATCGGAATTCGACCGATTGCGCATCATCACAGTTTCAAAATCCTCCAAGCGCTGCCCAATCGTCGCCTCGGGGGCTGCTTCGCTTGCCTTCTTTTGGGTCTCTTGCTTGGCGCGAAAGGCGAACAAAGAAACGATTTTGTCTTGGCTTTCCATGATGAAACTCCTCACCGTATGATTGACTTGCCTATCTCTGCCTCTCAGCTTTGTTAGACACTGTTCTTATCGCTTATTAAAGCAAGAGTGATGCCACCCCTCCGCTCATTCCCACATAAAACACAATAGTCCGATATTATTAGTTAAAATATTATCTTCCGCACAGGGTTCTCTACCGAGAGGTCGAAAGGGACCTTACATCCGTCAATAGATTCGACATATAGTACATTCGACGCAAAACGCGCCGATATGGCATGGTAATTAACATGAGATTCAAGTCAAATCAAGATTATGTTATATTAGTTAGTAATTTCTTATAGTTATGGACAGAGCGCCTATGTTTGACAGCGAAATGCACGAGCAAAAAGGAAGAATACGAGAGCGGTTCATCCGGTGTTTTGATCCTAGCGCCATAGGTGCCCTTTTAGATAATCTTTTAAAATCAAATGGTTCCATCGACTTGCAACGGAAGGGAAGTGGGCAGCACTTTGACGTATGGCAAGCCTCTTTCCATGGTTTCGCCATGGCCGTCAAGGTGTCGAATGGGAACAGCTCTCGCGGCGTGCACGAATGGCGGGAATGGTTGGATTTGATGGCTCAAGCCAAGGACCTAGAGGCCACGGCCCCCTTGCTCCTGTGCTCTAACCAATATTGGTATAAGGATCATGTCGTGCAGGTCATGCCTTGGGGAGTGCAGCAAATGGCAGCTACTTCTACCCGCGAGCATCAGAAAGATGCAACTCTCGCGTTCCTTATGGAAAAAACACTCAAAGTGCTGACGGCTCATCATTTGTCATTAGGGGATACCCCACAGGTGAGGTGGCTTGGGAAAACTCCCTTCTTGGTGGACCTGTCTTCCTTAACGCAAAGGAACCGCAGACCCTATATAGATCCTAGCCAAAGAAAATCTATTTCTTTGCGTCGATAAGCTGCTGAAATCCCTCAAGGGTTGCTGGCAAGGCTGTTTTTGTCAGCTGATTTACAAGCATTTTCGGAACAAACATCTTCGGTTCCACCTCGACCGTGTAGATCGCCTTTGTTTTCGTTTTGCCCTGGGCAGATAGTTGCCACGACCCAGAACTCGTCTTAAGCAGATCGGATTCGTCGAGTTCCCAACGAATGAGATTTGGCTCATTGTGAAAGATATTCAGCGTATAAAAAAATTGTTTAATTAAATTCAACTCATAGCGCGCTAAGCATGCGGCTCCGGGAACTTTAGGGGGCAAGACCTTCACGCTCTGAACATAAGGGATATATGCTGGATAGTCTTCATAGCTGCTAAAAGCGAGGAAGACTTTGCCTATAGCCCCCGAAAACACGTGTTCCGTGACGACTCCGGACATTACAGCTCCTTTTCAAGTGGACTTACATTGTATACACTAGAAAATGTGGTTGCGGTTAGTCCAGCGGATTAATCGCCTTGTGGCAACGAATTGCGAGGCGGTCTATGTCTGAAGAAGTGTCGATGAAGGATCTAGTTGGGTACATTGCCAAAGCTCTGGTGGACGAGGTCGATCGCATTGAAATCAATGAGATCACGGGTAATCAGACAAACATCGTTGAGCTCAAAGTTGCTAAAGAAGACATTGGCAAGGTCATTGGCCGAGCTGGCCGCACGGCCGATGCGATTCGGACCATTCTGAATTGCGCCGCTGCAAAACTTTCAAAAAGATACATCCTGCAAATCATCGACGAATGATCCCACGTGTATGATTTAGGACGCTGGCTTGTTTCAGGTGCTTGCAACCTGACGGATTTTTGTGGGCCGAGCAAAGCATCGGAAAATCTAGCAGGCCCATCGTGGTTTTCCTTCTCAGCCAAGGCTTAGATTACAGTGACCACAGAAAATATTGCCAAGATCATCATCGGTGCTATCGACTCGTCCTCTCTGAGTGAGTCTGAGCGAACCTTTATTTCCTCTTACAAGCCTGCCGGGATCACGCTCTTTCGCAGAAATATTATCAATACGAACCAATTGAAAGATCTCGTAACATCGATCTGCCAACTCTACCGAGATGATGCGCCCCCTATAATCTCCATCGATCAGGAAGGAGGCCGAGTCGCTCGGTTGAAAGGCCAACCTTTTGATATCGGCCCCGCAATGCTCCTCGAACAGGGATCCCACAGCCGCGATGCTTTGACGCGTATTAGTGAAGTAGCCTTTGAGCAAGGCCAAGCTCTGCGGGATTTAGGCATTAACGTGAATTTCGCCCCCGTATGTGACGTCTTGTCGACAAAGGAAACGGACTGTATCGGAGACCGATCTTTTGGCGTGCATCCAGAGGTCGCTGGCCTTAGAGCGCAAGCCTATCTTCAAGGCCTGCAACAATCGGGGGTCTACGGCTGCCTGAAACATTTTCCTGGTCAGGGCGCTGCTATTGCGGACACTCACAAGTCCGGGACGGATATCCGAAAGACTTTCGATGAATTAATGGCTTGGGACTTAGGACCTTTTTTGAAAATCCTTCCACAAGCAAAAATGGTCATGCTCTCACACTGCCGCTATCCCTTAGTAGATTCCCAGGAAGTCACGCATTCACGGGTGTGGATTCAAGACCTTTTGCAACGGCGCTTCAACTATGCGGGGCTAATTCTCAGTGACGACATGACCATGGGTGCGATGCCTAGCTCATCCATCGCTTGGCTGAAAGCCATGAAGGAGTCTGTTCTATCTGGCGTCGAATTACTCTTGGTCTCTTCTGGGTTCTCGGCGTTCGAAGCCGCTACTCGCGGTTTAAGCGATTTGCTTAACGAAGATCCTTTGTTTGCTGAAACGGCGGCGCTGGCTGCACGAAAAGTCGATCATTTTCGTAACGAAAACCTAGAAAACACAAACCAAATTTAGCTCATCGCCAAATTTATCAGAAGAGCTGTCATAGCCTGAGGAGGCCTGTTACAAAGATTTTGTCGCGACCGATTCTTGAATGACAAAGGGACCGACATCATCATTTGCCCCTTCCGACTCAAGCCTGATTACCCTGACGCTTCGCACCCGATGACGGTCAATTCGGGTGATTTCGATCTTCAGGTTTTCGATCTGAACGGTCTGCCCGACCTTCGGCATGTCTTGCAATAACTGTGTTAACCAGCCGCCGAGAGTGTCTATGTCACCTTCTGGCTTTTCCGCCAGTTTTTCCTCTTCTAAGGTGAAAAATTCTAAAAAGTCATCAATGGTCGCCGCCCCGGAAACCTGATAGATATTATCGCCCAGTTTCCGAAACTCTTGTTCCTCTTCATCGTGCTCATCTTGGATTTCACCGACAATTGTCTCAATGATGTCTTCAAGGGTTACGAGTCCCGCCGTACCACCATGCTCATCTATCACAATGGCGATATGCGTTTTGGTGGTTTTAAGGTCACGGAAGACATCATTGATGAAATTTGATTCCGGCACAAAAATAACTTTGCGCATAATCTGTTTGATGCTGAAATTCTCGGGATTTTGCAGCTTAAGACTGTAAGTCAGCAAGTCCTTCGCCAATACCATCCCCACGATATTATCGATGGTCTCATGATAGATGGGAATGCGGGAATAACCCCATTCGATAACCAGATTGAGAAGATCCTGATAGCTGGCATTCGAGGGCATGGCTTGCATATCTGTCCGGGGCGTCATCACTTCGCGGACCTTGATCTCGTCAAAATCAAAAACGCCTGACAACATCTTCTTTTTTAGTTTTTCTAGCATTCCCGAGCGTTCGGAGACCTCAACCAGAAATTCAAGTTCATCTTCCGTGATCACAGGTTGTTGCGAGGGCTGTGCTCCCATGCGACTAACGACCTTTCCAGCAAATTCCGAAAAAAGCCAAACAAACGGCCATAGGACGTAATAAAGGACGATGACCGGTTTCATGACATAGACAACGATTGATTCACTGTGAGTTTTCGCATAGGATTTGGGGATAACTTCCGTAAAGGTAACAATCAGAAAAGTCATGATGCCTGTTGAAATACCAATAGCCTGGGAATCAAAATATTCCGTGGCCATGGTCGTGCCAATGGCCGAAGCCAAAATATTCACAACGTTGTTGCTGAGCAGCAATGTTGTGAGGACCCTGTTGGGATGTTGCAACCAGATCTGCAGGGACTTAGCACCAGGTTTATTGGTGGCCAGCATATGTTTTGCCTTGAGATAGCCCAGGGAGGTGATCGCCGTTTCAGCCCCACTTAAAAGGGCTGAGACTACCAAACATGCGAAGATTGCTAAGGCACCTTGAAGATCAGCTGGGTTCATTGCGGAGTCTCCAGTTTCTCTGCACATCCCAGCCAATTAGGCTGATGGGGCGGACTGACGATTTCGAGAAGGAGATTTTGATTCGCAAGCATGGTGGTTTCCTCTTCCGCTTCTTGATGATCATGGCCGCATAAGTGCAGGAGACCGTGTAAGGCCAGAAAACAACATTCTCTGTCGAGAGTGTGGCCTATAGACTGAGCATTTTTCCAGGCATCAGGTAACGAAATGATAATGTCACCCAAGGAACGTTGATGAGAAGCAACTTGCTGCCCTCGTTTGGTATTGGTGGCCAAGGTATCCACGCAAAGTGGTGGATCCCATTCCAATTGGGCAAAAGACAAAACATCGGTTGAGCGTTCCAAGCCTCGATACTGTTTATTGAATTTTTGCATTTCACCGACATCGACAAACTGGACTGCGAGTTCAAAGTCCTCGATCCCCAGTTTTTGAATCGCTGTGGCCATGAGCGCTTGAATCAGAGAGGGATTTGTAGCAAATCCGTCTACCTCTCCAGAAACCGACAAGGAATCCGAAGAAAATTTGGAAGGGTCCTCGTGCAAAACTTTGCTTTACTCCCCACGCTTATGAAACGGAAGCGATACGACCGTTGCCAGGGAATCTTGCTTTGCAGCGGCTGGCTCCTGGCTTCTTGCCAGAATTGAGTGCTGACCTGGCTTATCACCGACCTGCAAACTTTCTAAATTTGTCGTACGAATAGACGAACGATTTCTCGAGAGATCCAGCTTAGCAGCTTCCGCCTCCGGGCTCAGTCCACGATCTATATCTTCAACATTGGATCGAGTTCCAGAGTCAGAATCCACACCATCCAGGTCCGGATGAGCATGCTCAGCTTTAAGCCCCCGTCTTTTTTCAATGTCTGCGATGGATTGAGCCGCCTCCATCAACGATGTCCAACGGAGCGAGAGCTCCTGCTTTTTGTTGTCAGATTCCATTTAGCCTTCTTGTGGACTCAGTTGTTTTTTCAACACTTTCTGCCAATTTTACAAAAACTTCCGAATAGGTCTGTACGTTTGACTGCTTGAATTTTAACTCAAAGGTGGTTACGGGCGCAAGTAGACAAGTGCCCCAGGGGTGGTCCCGCACGA
>JBIKVD010000133.1:0-10537 GCA_044357055.1 Oligoflexales bacterium
TTACAAGAGGTGACCTCCTCGTAAGCTGAAGGCGAAAGAACTCCCACGAGATTCATCGCCTTGCTATCCGGAGGGGATCCTTCGCAGCCGAGCTACTCAGGACACGGTTTCATCCGTCGGATGAAATCTAACTACGTTGACCGTAATGAGGCTGCTTATTTTTGCGACGCACCACGCGGGCCTTTTTTGCTGCATTCTTGCGAGCGCATTTTCTACGATTTCTTGGTGCTTTGATTTTTCTGGCTGCCATTTCTCACTCCTCAAAACTGACATAAGTCCGGTAACCTACCGTTAAACACCCGACTCTGTCAACTAAGGGAAACAGCGTCCAAAAAGAGAACCTAGGTAAAATACCTTTTGTCATCAGTCAGTTATATTCTAAGCGCTTTCCGCAGCTTAGAATACAAACCCCAGACCGATCAGCATCTCCGTAAAAAGACCTGCGCCAGCAATATAAAGATCTGTCTTCGTCTCTTTTGTGTCTTCAATCGTTGGATCGGCCGACTTAAGTTTGGTCGTCTCAAAAATGGCACTTTTGAAGAGAGAGCTCTCAAGGTCCAGGAAGACGCTCACATCGGCCATATCAAACTCTGCCAAACTGCCCATTAACATTCGGGCTCCAGCATGCATTCCGTAATATAGTCCGGAGCTTTCCCTCTCTCTGCCCGCCAAGTCCACATCTTTTGACGACTCATAACTGCCCCCCAGACCCAAATACGGCTTCAAACGTTCTCCGATGGGCTCAAAGAAAAGCCGTCCCCCACCGCCAATAACCACGCCCGTTCCGTCATCAGGAGCTTGATCGCCAGAATAGGAAATCATTTCAATGCCAGCATCGGCATACCACATAAGATTTTTGGAATGACTAACCATATCGCCATATCGCCCCATGAGGCTAATGCGATTCTCTTTATAGTCCCTTGCTCCCTCACTATCGGTGCTTTGGTAAACACCTGACAGCAAGCTTATCTCGCCCGCCATCGCGGCTCCGCCCGAACGATCCCAAGCACCCAGAGAAACAAAGAGCGCAAAAAACAGCGCGATTCCCGTTAGCACGACAACGAACCGCAAAGTTTTGATAAATCCAAACTGTTTCATTTCTATCTCTCCTGAATGCTTTCCACAAAAACACTGTCTGAAAATGCTCAATGTGACATACTACGCGCTGTTACTCCGCTCCCAGAGTAATCATTGGGAAAAAGCTGGTCAAGGAACAAAAGCTAAAATATCATGCGAGGATATTTCCTAAATTGGATCTCTCGCCCTTGGCCCTCGTTATCGTGCTGGCTTTCGATTTTTCGGGGAGCGGGCAGAAACTTATGATGAAGGCAAGGGTCCCAAACGCTCAAAAAACTGAGGTGCATGATGCTTAGCCTATCGGAAAATTCACAGAATAAGGGCGCAAATCTGCGCGGCAAGCCATTTGAATCAACACCCTGGTCTGAGAATGATAAACCTCCTCTTGGCATAGAAATTCGGCATATTCAGAAGCAAGAAATCCCAGTTTTTGTCGATATGATTATGAGAATTCTTGACCATTTTGAGAAAGATTCCCTCCCTAAGATAGATCAAATGCGCAAGACTGCACAGATTCGAAGAATGCGCAGCCTAGAAGACGACATTAAGAGGGATGATCTAGAGGTTCTGGTTGCGATTTACGAAGGGAAGGTCATTGGTGGTATAGGGGTCGGCACCTTGCACGGATTACATTTATCTGAGGGTATTGGCGAGATTAGAGATTTGGTGGTGGAAGTCGGGTTTCGAGGGCAAGGCATAGGTCGACAGCTGCTTTCTCACGCTATCAAAATGGCGCGCCAAAATCGCTATCAAAGCATTTACCTAGAAGTTAGCGCCAACATGACTCAGGCAAAGCGTCTTTTTACACTTTTCGGTTTCCGAGCGGTGCGCACCGAATCCAAAGGGGCCACAAATACCAGGCACGAAGAGCCTGCCTACTACCTGCTTGAGTCCGATTCCGAAGCTGCTAACCCCAAAAAACAACTGACAACAAAACCCTCATTTACAGAATGAGGCGCCATCCCACCTGGATGCCCAAGTTATTGAGTACCGCATTACGATTGAGATCCACAACGGCTCCGCCACCCTTGACGTCGCCGAGGCTGAACTGAGAATGGGTCCAATCGAAGCCACCGGTGATTTCGGTTGTTTCAGACATACGCTTTGAAAGGGCCCAGCCCAATTGAAACAAAACACCGCTGACGGTATCCGTGGACCTGTAGGTTGTCCCTTCGTTCTTCACTTCAAAGTCAGCAAAAGCACCGCCAATGCCGAGTTTCCACAAGGAAAACAAGTCCTTCTGAACCGAATGACCATAGCCAATTTTTGCCATCAATCCCATCATCCCGTTTAAGGAAGCCTGTCCTCCGGCGTCACCGCCCAGACGAAAGGAACTCGCTCCGTAAAAGGCTTCTAGGGAGGTTTCCATTTTAGAGAAACTCTGAAATCCGGCGGCGTAGCCCACTTCAAAGCGCCCCGCATATTCCAGACCTGGCTTGCCATCACCCGCCGGCATGGTTTGCCCAAATTGCAAGCCTAGCCCAACAAAAGGAGCGCTGTATTTACTTTGGTAATCAAGGTCACTTGGCTGATGAAGCGGAGGTGTACTTGGAGGGGTGTAGTTTGGGTTCTCCTGGGAGAACGCCTGAGGGGAACCAAGCAAAGCTACGTTGAGTAAAAGGGTCGAAGCAACAGCACAAATAGGGCGAGCAAGCATAACTTTCTCCTTCGTTCGATCACGACTCAGGGGCGATCATGAGATCTCAGTCAATTCGATGCAATATGCAATATTGGCGCACAAGACTCTCCCATGTGAAATGTCCTTGATTTCTCAGACAATCAGACTAGATTAGCGTCTCATTGCCCTATGGATACCTAGGCAAAGATTTATGTTAAGGAACTCAAACCATGGCCTCTACAACAAAAAAAGTTAAAGTTCGCCGCGAGATCGCTGCAGCCCGCGCTGGCAAGTTACGCAAAAATCAAACTCGTTTATTGGGTTCAACCCAACCTGGTCTTCCGCTGAACAAGCCCAATGCCAATGAGCGCGCCCAGCACGCAAAGTAATCATGTATTCAACGTGTATTCCAAGTCATCAGTCTCGCCATGAGTCTAGGCTGATTTTGAGCTCTCTAGGAAACTTGTGGGCCATTCGTGGTGAATGGATCCTGACCGTCCTTTTCTAGCAGGAGTCCCATATCTTGGTTTCCCGCAGCGAACCATCACAAGAAAGCTTGGCTACTGTTCCCGATCTAGGACTCTCAGATGATCTTCAAGTCGAATGCATTGATGATTCTTTGCAGGGCGTTTCTTGTGACGTCATCATCACGGGTTCTATTGCTGCTGTGGAAAGTGTCCGCACCTTGCGCGCATTGCGTAGGCTCGGGGCCAGAGTTTTCGCTCATTTGACTCCAGGAGCAGAGCGATTTATCACTCCTCTTTCCGTCGCCTGGGCCAGCGCCGGAGATCCTCCCACCACGCTCGCCAGCGGACGGGCTGAACATCTTGCTCAGCGAGATGTCTGCTTAGTTCTCCCGGCTAGTGCTAACTTCCTCAGCAAAGCCGCAAATGGTATCTGTGATAACCACGCTCTGACCTTGGTGCAGAGTTATTTGGGGGCAGGCAAACCCATTATGTTCTTGCCGTGCATGCATAAAACCCTAGCCGACAGCCCCTTGGTCCAGCAGAACCTAGCCAAACTTTTGCAATTGGATCGAGTCTACTCCCTGAGCCCTCGGAAAGAGGAAGGCAAGAGCAAAATGCCGGACCCTTTGGCAGTCGCAGACAGCGTCAGCCATCATTGGTGGCAAAGTCGCTATCAGCTCCATCGTCAGGGACCAGCTTCGCGACCGGGAATGATCGTCGCCTACGGTGGCACTCAAGCCGCTATTGACCCTGTGAGATGCCTTAGCAATATTTCTACCGGCTCACTGGGAGAAGAAATCGTCAGACAAGCTTATCGCCGAGGTTATGAAGTCCATGCCGTGAAAGGCGTTACCACGACGGGCGCCAAGGTTCCCAGTGCAAGCTTAGCCGAGTGTCTGACCAACAAAAGCATGGAAATTAAGTTGCAGAATCTTTTGGCGACATACCCCTATGGTTTGGTGATGGCGGCTGCCTTGCAAGATTTTTTGCCTGAGCATGAAAGCGCGAACAAAATTGCCAGCACCTCGCGGGAAAGCCTTACCTTGAATTTAAAAAGGACCCACAAGGTGCTCAGTGGATTGAAACCCCAGGTACCCATCAAAGTTGGATTCAAGTTGGAAAGCATTCTGACGGAAGACCACTTACGAGAACTCCAGACGAAGATGCCAGAACTTGGCCTTTCCTTGCTCGTGGCCAATGAGGTTAATACCGTCTCTTCTTTACAAAAGCACGAGGCTATTTTTTTAAGTCCTGATTCCGGCGATAAGCAAGCCGGATGGAAGATAGGCAAGTCCATAGTTAGTAAAAAAGCTATAGCAGCCGAGATCTTTGGCCATTTTGAGCAATATTATAATCCTGGAAAAATATAGCAAAAATCTCATCTAAGATCCGTAGAGAAGGTTTTTCAACGGTCGCGGGTATAGGTTCTGGAGCCTTTTATGAAACGAATGATCATGACGATCTATTTCTGGATCAGCTGCTTTTTTCTCTCTATCTTTCTTTCCAGTCTCATCATTGTGCACCATTTATTTTGGGGCTTGTTACTAAAAAAGCCAAACGAAACGTTTGGCCATAGCGTCGCTACTTTCTGGGCAAAAAGCCTAATTATGATGATGCCCGGCTGGAAAGTAGAAGTCAGCGGCTTAGAAAATTTTCAAATCCAACAGCAACCCTATGTCATCGTCTCCAATCATGAAAGCATGGCAGATATCTGGGCGATCTATTTTTTGGACCTTCCCTTTCGCTGGCTGGCAAAAGACTCTATTTTCAATATTCCTTTTGTCGGCAGGGCCATGAAGTATTCCGGTTATGTTAGTATCCGACGTGGTCAAAGAGACAGTCACGAAAAAGCCTTGGATGACTCGCGCAAGCGCTTGCGCCAAGGGATTAACATGGTATTTTTTCCCGAGGGAACGCGGTCTCTTACTGGTATCAAGAAATTCAAGCTTGGGGCTTTTAAGATCGCTTGTGAGGAAAACCGTCCTGTTTTGCCCGTTGCTATCCATGGAGCCCGAGACCTCCTACCCAAGAATTCTATCTTTCCATCCGATCAAGCGCTCATCCGGATTGCGGTCTTGCCGCCTCTATTTCCCAGCAGCGCCGATAAAGTGGACTTAGAGTCTTTCGCGGATCGCACTCGCGGCGAGATCCTTAAAACCCATGAAAAATGGACTTCATTGTGATCCGCCACTCTTTGCTTTATACTGCTGACTAGAGTCTCCAGTAAAAAGAGGATGCTGGTTTGTTAAAGCCCCAAATCTACCAGACGTTTCAAGAAAAAATCTTTCCCGAACTCTGGTATATCCTGGATGGTTGGCTTAGCCTGCCGAAGTCACCAAAGGTACTCGACTTGGCTTGCGGCCATGGACTCTATTCCTTGGCCATGAACAAATCCGGTAACAGCGTAACCTGCTATGACCCTTCTCCAATGGGACTCGAGACTGTCAAGCAACGTTTCAAGCAGCAAGCAGCGGAAGCCACTTTCATTCAAGGAAAACTGAGCCAACTCCCTTTTCCAGAGGAGAGTTGGGAGACCGTCGTCTGCTTACACGCTCTCGAATTCACGAAAAACCCGCAGAAATTCCTGAGCGAGATTTACCGCACCCTGTCACCAAACGGTCTTCTGATCCTGAGCTGCACCAATCGCAAGAGCTTGTGGGGCCTGCAGAGGTTTGGTGGGTGCCTACGGTACGACGAGAAGAGAAGAAGATTGCGGGGTCTATCTTTGATACAATTGCTGCATGCTGTGAATACCGTCGGATTTGCCGTTCGCTCCGTGAAGGAATACGGTAAATATCTACCCTTCTTTCCCCGCTGGGTTCACAAGTTCCCTGTTCCGGGCGGCCATATCCTCTTGGTACAAAAAATGCCTGCGCGTCATGTCATTTAGAAAGCCACCCCAGCTGGACGTGACACTCCTGCCCGTCTTTACGGACAATTATATCTTTGTCGTCCACAATAGAGAATCCCCTGAGTGCCTCGTGATTGATCCTGGCGAGGCTAGATCCGTCATAGAGTTTCTTGAGGCACAAAACTTTATTTGCAAATATATACTGTTGACCCATCACCATCAGGACCACATTGGTGGGGTCGTTGACTTGAAATCTCATTTCCCGAGTTGCAAGGTCGTAGGAAACCCTCTGGACCAACAGAGACTTCCAGGTCTGGACATTGGCGTTATGGCTGGCATGCCATGGTCTATCCCGGAGTTAGGTCTTCAGTTCGATATTTTTGACCTGAGCGGTCACACCAGTCAGCATATCGGCTACTATCTGGGGCAAGAGCAACCCATGCTCTTTTGTGGGGACGCGCTTTTTTCCCTTGGCTGCGGACGGGTTTTTGATGGTACCTACGCCCAGTTGACAGACAGTCTAGAGCGTCTCGCACATCTGCCGGACAACACCAGAGTCTACTGCGCCCATGAATATACCAAACAGAATGCCGCATTCGCCCGGAAAGTCTTGCCAAATAATTCTGCACTACATACCTACCAAAAGAAAATCCACATAAGCCGTGAGCCTGGGCTCACGACTATTCCTACTACCATAGGTTTTGAGAAAATGTGCAATCCTTTTTTGCGCTTGCAGGATCCAGACCTGCACCAGAGCTTGGGGGTTAGTCATCTGGATAGCAAGTTGGAGATTTTGACCAAGCTACGGGTGGCGAAGGATCATTTTACCTAGAGAAGGAATTGCGAGCCTTCTCTTGGAGTGGTCCATTACTTCAAGTTGGTAAAATCCACTTGGATGTCTAACATGCCACCCATTATCGCCAACAAAGAGCGTTTGATGGGATCAACAGCGGCACCTGGCAACAAACTTAAGGACGGCTGCTGATAGGTATCCAAAATCACGACGACAAAGCTATCGTCGTCCGCGAACGGCACAACATGCAAAAAAGCCCAGTGCCAATTGATTCCTTTGATCTGAGGCGACACGCCCAAAGGTGCGGGCATCAACTGTGCCAGGGGCAAACCGTTGAAGTTGTCATCTCGTTTCTCAGTGATAAGCTCTAAAGAAGCCGATAGTAAAACATCGCTGCCCATCGGTTCTAGCAACTTGTGCTCGTAAGTTCCGGCGATTTGAAACTTTGTGCCCAAGGGTCCCGCGACCTCGTAGTCCACATAGTGATAACCCACGTCGACCGTATTAAGTGAGAAAGGGGCAGCTGCAGCAACGCTCGTAACGTTGGTGCTCTGTTGGTAATCCAAATACTTCCCGGTAGGGTCCACCTGGAGGGCATAGCTATTCCAAGCATCAAAATCCATGTACATATTTTTCAAACGCTCGGCAAGATCCTGGTCTGATTCGCCACTTTGACGTTCATGTAACATAAAGACCTGGACTGCAATTTGCGCCTTGCCACTGAATCCGCCCCCAATCACACCATCCTCGAAGCAATAGTCTTTTTTATCGAAACAATCGGACGGTACTTCGGGAACTTCAATTTGGGTGGAATCAGGTATATTTTCGGGCACGGGAGAGCTCGGCGTGACTGCATAAACAGAACTTAACGCTAGAAACCCAATGGCTCCCACAAACATCCTTAGTATTGGCATAAAACCTCCCATGGCTAGGTATTATAAACTTCCCGCAAAGACTAGCATTAATGCCGATTTGTCGCAATAGATTAAAAATAGCCAGAACGTGAGGCGGAGGCCCCTATATGTCTGGGGTCCAACCTAATTCCAGGGTGCCGTCTTCTGGCAGGTCTGCGTCTTCCCCGCGCCCTGGATCCAAGTAGTAGTTCTTTGTAAAATCGAGTGTTTGGGTTCTCAATTCCTCAGCGCTGGGCCGCTGAGCCTCATCCAGGCGGCCTATCACAAAAGTTCCAGCCCTCAAAAACGAGATGATTTGAAAGACTCCTTCGCCTTTGGAGGGTTTAGCGGTTTCAGGCCTATTGTCGAGACTGCGCCCTGCGATGGATCGCTCCACGTCCTGTTCCCAGTTGGAGTAGCCAAACCCGCGAAAGTTTGGCTCAAGGGTGCGTAGGTAGGTCCGACGAACATCTAAGATCGTCATGTTGAAGGGGTGAATGGACGGACTGGAGCTGCCAATCGATTCCAATAAAACCTGATAGCTTCCGTAGGTTCGATCGCGCACAGAATGTATATCCTGACAGCTGTCCGACTGCTCAAAATAGAGCTCTGACCTGATATACCTAGATTTTCCAAAGGCCCAGTATTCCCGCAGGCTCCCTGTGGAATCCCATTTCACGCAGTCAGCGACCCAATAGCCGACAATCTCGAAACTGGGCAACTGTGTTACGAGACTTGCCTGCTGCGGCTTCTCGGACGAACCGCAGGCGGTCAACGCCACTGTGAATAGAATGGACCTTAGGAATTTCAACCTGCACCTCCTCCTGGCCTATCGGCAGAAAAGGGCGCATGATCAAGCACTTATGCGCTCATGCCGAATAGGGCAAAGGTTTTAGGCACTTGCCCTAGGGGCTGTCTGCTACTTTATGGCCGGGGTATCCATGATTTAATACACACATCACGCCAAAAAGATCTAACCCCTCGCCCTCCCGACTCATCCATAACTTTTCTCGCGGAATGGGCACCAGATCCGCTTACAATTTAGTTGCTTTGCCTCCTTGAAACACTAATGTTGGGAAAGGCACTCAAACCCTAGTTTTTGTCGATGAGCGATTCGAGGGCTCGGTAGGATTTTTTCACTTTCATTCATGGACGAACATGTACCCAAACGCCATAAAGCAACACCTGTCAGTCGAGCTCGAGCAACTGCAGGCGGCCGGTCTATTTAAACAAGAACATATCATCTTGTCCCCGCAGTCCGGTGCTGTTCGAGTCGAATCTGGCAAAGTTATTAATTTGTGTTCCAATAACTATCTCGGCCTCGCCAATCACCCCAGTCTCATCGCGGCGGCAAAATCGACGCTGGACACTCACGGCTTTGGTCTTTCCTCTGTGCGTTTTATTTGTGGCACCCAGGACTTGCATAAGAACCTGGAATCGAGACTAGCCGATTTTCTAGGAACCGATGATTGTATCCTCTTTTCTTCCTGTTTCGATGCCAACGGTGGGCTTTTTGAATGTCTCTTCACAGAACAAGATGCCATTATCAGTGATGAGCTGAATCATGCCAGTATCATCGATGGCATTCGCTTAGCGAAAGCAAAACGCTATCGCTACCGCAATAACAACATGCAGGACTTAGAAGACCAACTAAAACAAGCTAAAGAAGCTCGCTATAGAGTGATCGCCACTGACGGGGTTTTCTCTATGGATGGAACCATCGCGAACTTGCGCGCTATTTGCGATCTCGCTGACAAGTATGAAGCCTTGGTGATGGTCGATGACTCCCACGCCGTTGGATTTATGGGCGCCCAGGGCCGAGGAACGCCAGAGCATTGCCAAGTCATGGATCGTATCGATATTATTACAGGCACGATGGGGAAAGCTCTTGGAGGCGCCTCGGGTGGCTATGTTGCCGGCCGTAAGGAGATCGTCGCATGGTTGCGGCAAAGGTCTCGCCCTTACCTATTCTCCAACACTGTAGCTCCGGCAATCTGTGGCGCCACCATAGAGGTCTTGGACCTTTTAAAATCCTCGGGGGCTTCCTTAAGGGTTAAGCTACAAGAAAACGCTCAATATTTCCGCAATGCCATGGTGAAACTCGGGTTTCAGTTAACTCCGGGTGAGCATCCGATAATCCCAGTTATGTTAGGGGACGCGAAACTTGCGCGAGACTTTGCGAGCCGCATGTTTGAATTGGGTGTTTATGTCGTAGGGTTTAGTTACCCTGTGGTCCCGATGGGTAAAGCTAGAATTAGGACACAAATGTCCGCTGCACTCGACCGGAGCGATTTGGACTTTGCCATCAAATGCTTTGCCCAAGTGGGGCGGGAATTAAAACTTATTGACTGAGATTTTTTGACAGATTTTTTGCATAGAGGGAGCTCTGGCTATGAAAGCCTTGGTGAAGTTAAAGCGGGAACCTGGACTCTGGATGCAAGATGTTCCCGAACCGGTCGTCGGCCCCGGTGAAGTCAAGATTCGCATTAAAAAAACAGCAATTTGTGGCACCGATATCCACATCTACACCTGGGATGAATGGGCGCAAAAAACAGTGCCTGTGCCCATGATTACGGGGCATGAATACTCCGGTGAGATTGCCGAAATCGGACCGGGAGTCAAGGGCCTGGAGATCGGTATGCGAGTCAGTGGAGAGGGGCACTTAACCTGCGGTTACTGCCGCAACTGCCGCGCCGGTCGCCAACATCTTTGCCGTAATACGGTTGGCGTTGGGGTCAATCGCGCAGGTTGCTTTGCCGAGTACTTGGTGATTCCCGCGAGTAATGTCTATCCTATTCATCAGGACATTTCTGATGATTTAGCAGCTATTTTCGATCC
>JBIKVD010000451.1:0-3100 GCA_044357055.1 Oligoflexales bacterium
GACGGCATTGCCCCTAAGTGGCCAACATTACTAAGCATACAAAATATAAAATTACTTTAATATTATTATAATCAACCTTAATATTGCAATTACTTTATAAATATTATATAATAATTCTAACAGAACCCTCGATTCTGAATTCCCTTGCTGTCGCTGATTGGATCCTTAAACCTGTTGCTGTGGAGCCCCCCGATGTTGAATCCCTCTTCCCTTTTTCCCCTCGTAACGACCCTGGTGCTGTCTCTATCCTTGAATAGCTGTGTCACAGACGACGTTTCGTCTGCAGATGTCGGAAAAGAGACCATGGATCTAGATGTAAAGAATGAGCCGGATTTGAAGGATTTCAACGTTGATGAGAAAACGGGTCAAGTCTCCTTTGCAGTCGAAGTCGTGTATTTCGAATATGACTCCTACACTTTAGCCCCCGAAGCTTTGGAACAATTAGGAGCCTTAAGTGACTTCCTAAAGAAAAATCCAGGCAAGGAGCTCGCCATTGAGGGCCATTGTGATAACCGAGGATCTAATGAGTACAACCTTGCCTTAGGCGAAAGTCGTGCCTTTGCCGTTAAACGATTCCTAACCGACACCGGCGTAGACGCCCAGAGACTGAAAACGGTAACCTTTGGCGAAGAAAAACCTGCTGCCGAAGGCGATGGCGAACCCGTATGGGCAAAGAATCGCCGCGGTGAATTCACCCTTACCGACAACGACCCCGCCCTCGCACAAAAATAAGCTTATATAGCGAAAATTTCTTTGGGGCACGAAAGCCCCATCCTTTTTATGCAAGTCCCAGTATCCAACTCTGCATACTTCTCCCCCCTAAGGCAATCTATCCGCCGTCAAGACAAATTCATCGGATCTCGTTAACTGGCGTATACAAAGGTTTCTTTAGCCTATAAGGGACTCTTCTGCGTCCATTCATTGTCAAAAACCAAGCTTGGCATTTTGTGAATTTTGCCTTTCGCCATAGGATCAGCTTGTAACCAAATGATTAGGAGTGACATCATGAAAACAAGCCAATTACTAAGCGTTCTTTTTGCCATGCAGGTCCTCGCCGCACCCGCTCAAGCCGGTCTACCAGGTGATCCAATCATCATCGATCCTGTTCCCCTGCCAAATTTGGAGATTGTACAGTACTTCTACAATGAATTGACGGTTACAAACCCATCGGCCCAATTTGATTTTTCCGACAATACCATTCGTATCAGTGGCACGGTAATGCCAAGTTCTGTTTGCACAAATCCCGCGGTCAATGCCAAGTACTCTTCTAAGGGCGGGAAACTGAAAGTAGAGATTAAGGTTGCTGAAGTTGGCGAGGTTTCCCAAGCGTGTATTGAAATCCTGCCACCGGCGAAAAACCTTGAGCTGCATCGCCTTTCTACGCTTCAAAGAGCTGAGATATATGTCGATGGAAACTTAATATACGACACAGACGGAATGGTAGTGCCTTTCTAAAATTGCGCTCAGGTTTCGTTTTTCCTTTGTTTGCAGCTCTTTGTTCTTATGGACAAGGAGCTGTTTTCATTTGAGGCTGAAGGAATCAGGGAATTGCAAAACCGTTTCAACTCCTCGTATCCATCAGATCATTCACGACCTGCATCGCGTCGCGAATTTCTTTGCTGCCCTCGCCTGAGCATTTTAGTCGGCGCAGATGGTTGCCTCTCGCCCACTCATTCAGTGCCTTGAGCATATCAGCTACGGGGCGAATGACCCTGCGCTCGACCCGGGTTAGCATCAAAAAACTTACCAGCGTAGAAATCACGCCCATCAAAACAATAGTCCAAGCCCCTGCCACACGCTGAAAGGAAAGCTCCCGATCGACATCACGTATGATACGCCGATGAATTTCGCCCAACCGCGTCAGGGTCTCAACGAATTCTAAGATCGACCTACTCTCGCCAGCACCGACCTGTGGTGCAAGTTCATTTAACCTGATGACTAGATTCTTTTGATTCTCAAAGATGATGCGCTTACCCACTTGTTTAAGGGCTTGCTGAAAGCGATCTTCGGTACTCGGACGCATAGGGAAATCACGCCTGGCTAAAATTTCCAGGAGGTTTTCCGACGCCTGCAGGAAAGGCACATTCTCAGCCAGAACTTGATCTATCTGCGGCCCCATTCTTTCAATCATGACCGTTGCCGCAAAGACGAGTAGGATATTGAAGGATACAATCATCAATACCGAGACGCGGAAAAGGCGTTCAATGGAGCTTTTCATTAACTTCCTTCTTTCCCCAAGAGCCTCTCCACGTCACCATGATGAGACACCACAATCAAAATGTCATCTTTGTGAATGACTTCTTCAGGATTTGGTAACTTCACCGAGTTAGTCAAGGCGCTGCGAACCGCTACCACTGTCACACCAAATCTTCGACGTAAGTCTAAAGCCACCAAGGTCTGATTAGCAAAGGCGGAGGGAATTCTAAATTCCGTGACGACAAGATCACTACCGAGTGACATTTCCTCGATAATATCCTCATATAACACGCGGTTCGCATAACGCTCACCAAAAGCCCATTCTGGATTAATCACCTCATCCGCTCCCACTAATTTTAGGATACGAGAATGAAGGTCATCATTGGCCCGAGCGATAATCCTGGGGACTCCCATTTGTTTTAGCAAAGCAGTGCAAATGATCGCGGCCTCTTTCGATTGATCTCCCGTGGCACAAATGCACACATCTCTTGTCTGAGGAGACAACTGCATCAGGGCTTCTTCATCGGTGGCATCCAAGCAGTAAGCCTTAGCAGCGTAAGAGGAGGCCGCTTGGACTTTCTTTTCATCCACATCCACGGCGATGACTTCGACCCTTTTCCGACCGAGAGCCCTAACCAATCCCATACCGAATTGTCCTAATCCTATGACCAAAACTTGCTTCTTCATGATTCCATTCCTTCAAGTCACGACAACATCTTCATGAGGTAGGATCCAAGTGTCCGATTTCTGTCGCCGTGATAATAAGATGATGGCTGTTAATGGTCCAACTCTCCCTAAAAACATGCACAGAATGATAATGACTTTGCCGACTTCATCTAGCATAGGTGTGCCGCCAATGCTGAGCCCTACCGTACCCATGGCCGAAACAACTTCAAAGAGACCA
>JBIKVD010000452.1:0-3095 GCA_044357055.1 Oligoflexales bacterium
GGAGCCGCGGTCCTGGTCCGAGCTGTCGAACCATTAGAAGGCCTCGGAAAAATGTTAAGAAATCGTGGCATGCAGGTTCCCAGTCCCAATGTAAGCAATGGCCCAGGCAAACTCAGTCAGGCCCTAGGTATCGATGGTAGCTTCAATGGTATGAATTTGCTAGATGAGCAAAGTTCAAGGCTCACCCTAACAAAAGGAAGGGTTCGCCGCTCTCAGGTGGTCACAACCACTCGAATTGGGATCAGCAAGGCCCGGGATAGGCCTTGGCGCTTCTACTTGGATGGCAATCCTTATGTTTCTCGATCTAATGTGAATTTACAGTTTGCGGCAAATACTGCATATGGGGGCTGAAGTGGAGGAAACTGCGTCGCACACTTATCGGGCCATGACCAAAAATATCATCACGTCCGCTATTGCCGAAATCCACAGCCCCATTATTTAAAATATTGTCTACCTCCGTCACTCTACGAGCAAATTGCTGTTCCCATCGGCTATCGTCAGGTTCTCCGTTCTCCCTTGGTGGGCATGCCGCGAGGTCAGTAATCGCGGCAGTGGCCTGCTGCATGGCCTCAACGGTGATTCTTTGCAGATCTTTACTTGTCTCTGGCACCCCAACCAATGATTCCCGCGCGTTATCGCCATTTACGGAGGAATGTGCCTTGGTAGCGGGGGATCCTTCAGGTTTGCAAGACACAATGCTGAGAAAGATCATGGCCGCCAGAATTTGCGTGTTCATTTTCATTCCTTAGGACTCACGGAAATATGAAAAGCCCGTCCGCCTAGGCCTGAAATTTCGAACTTTTTTAGGATACCAAGAGAAGTAGACGCTATGGCTGAAAGTCAAACAAACGCCAAAGGTATCCAAGGTCGTGTTGGATCGACGCAAGGAAAGGATGGAACCCAAGCCAAGTTTTTGCTATGAGTGGGGCACTGAGGTAATGAGTGCGCGAGATGAGAGGAACTAAGAGTTGATTTTTTTGCATATTTGTCAAAGGTTGGAATGGGAAAACGCAGTAAAGATCGGTCATTACGAAGCTCCTTCCCTACTTCAAGAGAGCTTTATCCATTTTTCGCAACCCCATCAAGTCTTAGATGTTGCTAGGAGACATTTCCAATCGGCAGACAATTTAGTCATTCTGCAAGTGGACGACCAACGCATACCTAGTCCCATTAAGCTCGAGAATTTGGATGGCGGCGCGGAACTGTACCCACATGTTTATGGCTTCTTACCCTGCGAAGCTGTGACTCAAGTTCATGCTCTTAAGCGAGGTTTGGATGGCAAATTTGAACTCCCTGTTGGCCTACAGGCGATAAGTATTGAGACAGTGTCGCAGCCCAAGGATATGCCGCTGTGCCCTTGTACCTCAGGCTTGCCATATCGATATTGCTGCCAACCACATATCGAAGGAAAGATTCCGGCTCGGGACCCAGAGACACTGCTCAGAAGCCGCTATACTGCCTTTTGCATGAGTCGTTTAGAATACCTTCGTTCCACCTGGCACCCAGATACTTTGCCAGAGCTGGATGGATCAGAGCCGAATCAGTGGGTTAGCCTGGAAGTGTTGGAAGTGGCGATCGATGAGGAAGACAGGGAAGCTGAAGTTGAGTTTGTCGCTAAGCTTATTCTGGATAATGGTTTGGAGATCCTCCATGAAGTGAGTGATTTTGAGAAGGTTGACGGAAAGTGGCTCTATCATTCAGGGGAATTTAAAAGCGAGAACTCATCCTTGAAGAAAATTCCCATGGGGTCTCCTTGTCCTTGTCAGAGCGGAAAGGCGTTCAAGAATTGCCATTACAATAAGTAAATGGGATTTCAAGCTCGTGATTGAGTCAGGGTGCAGGGCCCATTATTTAGATTGCCCGTAGTATTTTTTGGCATCTCCAGGGCAAGGATCTTTGCAGGTATTACAGGGGTCTTTGTAGGGATTTTTTTCCGCCACGCGCAACTTCTCGTGATTGTCATCTCCCAATGATGTTTCTTTAATACATTGACTATAGTTGGTCGTCTGTTTTAATGACACATCAAGCCGGTCACCAAAGTTCACAATGATGGGTTTGTTGGCTGGTATGATGCTCTTGATTCCTTTGTGCGAATCTACCTTCCACTCTTCGACAGAGGAGCTAAGCCACCTGGTCACTTTAATGGTCACCTCATGATGACAGCTAGCACCACCGCTCCAAACATCTGGCGAGATCACGGCACCGTTAGAGATGGAAAAGATCACAGGCTTTTGCTGTCCATTTAGGCGATAGACATAGAATTGGCGAGTGAGATCATTGTTTCTTAAACAGATGACCGCATCGTTATAGTCAAAGTCACTTTTTTCTGGCTTCAAGTCTTCAATATTGATCCCGATCGCAGGAGTTGTGTACTCATATTCAAAGGAGCCCCCAGGACTAAGCGGTGCGTTCGTAGCCAAAAGATTCAATCGACCGCGCAGACTTCTCGTCACGACCTTGCCACCGTTCCCCTCAGGCATGGATGATTCGACTTCCAATTCGATCCACGCGTCACCAGCTTCGCTGAAGTCGCAATTTCCCGAGCGTACAATTTTTAGCTGGGTATCAATCTTGTTACTACAGGAACCCAAGCCAAATCCTGCGTCGACATCATGGAAAGATTTGGGAGAAATAGAACGCACATCGCACCGTTGCATCTTCATGATACCGTCTGTTTTACCGAGGGCATCCAGGAGCTTCTTAGGCCACCCGGTTGGCTCTGGGTTTTTAAGCGAGGGGATTAGGCGCATCTCTTTGCAATGACTGGCGACATAGTCCTCGTTGATGATATTGGCGGCATAGCCCATGACAGTTGTGTTGTTTTGTTCGAGGATACCCTCGACGGTCGATTTGCGAGTTTCCGTGAGTGCATTCATCAGCTTCTGATTTTGTGTCGCCAGCAAGGTCATGCCGATGCCGCTAACCACCAGAGCTGTGGCAATCGCTGTCAAGCCGGAGTTTCCACGGAAGGGCCTGTTTTCGTTTTGATTCATCTTCATCATTGCAAATGCTCCCCCAAGCCCAAATTAATCGATTGCATAACTCAAGCTGCCATTCATTTGGGCTTGAACGTCTTCCCAGGAGGTGCCCCTCAT
>JBIKVD010000134.1:0-10442 GCA_044357055.1 Oligoflexales bacterium
GGAAAAATTAGGACCCTCCTGCATGCCATCTTTGCCAATGTCTGTGCATAAAACTCCGAAGCTTCCGCGGCTTAACATTTGATCTAGCCATGACCACAGACTCAACTCTGTGCTTTGTTGCCAACCACTTGTCGCAAGCAGAGGGCTTTCATTGACGAGGCGGAAATCCAGAGCCATGACAAAGCGATGCCAGCCAAATTCCTGAGCCCAAGTGGCGACGAGATCCGGAGTCCTTATAGCCACGGTACCCAAGACCACACGGTGGACACCAGCTTCCAATAGATCGAGCACATCTTGCCGCTGACGAATGCCACCACCCACTTGAATCTGACCGGGGAAGGCGGCTATGATTTCGCGGATCGTATCCCTCTGGGCGATTTTTCCGTGCTGGGCACCGTCGAGATCCACGACATGGAGCTGCTGTGCTCCGGCCTCGTCAAATTGCCTCGCACGCTCTGCAGGACTTAAACTATAGATGGTCGATGCATCGAAACGTCCCTGTAGCAAGCGCACACAGCGACCATCCTTGATATCAATGCTGGGATAGATCTTCATGGGGTTAATCCCTGCCGCTTTGGGCAAAAAATTGACCTAGCACTCGATAGCCCAAAGCTCCCGACTTTTCGGGATGGAATTGGGTTCCCCAGAAATTCTTATAGCGGACAGCTGCAGAGAAATCACAACCATAGTTACAAGTGGCTATGGTCCACTCGGGATGGGTGGCCATCCCATAACTATGAACAAAATAGAAGTCGCTTTGCTCATCACAGCCTGCCAGCAATGGGTCTATGGGAAGGCGAAAACTCATGTTGTTCCAGCCCATATGGGGTAGTAAAGGTGCCTGTGTGAGGCGATGAACGGACAAGGGGATGAGATTCAAACACGGTACCTTGCCCTCATCGGAAGTCTTACCCAGTAGTTGCATGCCAAGGCAGATTCCCAATACCGGCTGCTTTAGCTCACGAATCACCTCAGCCAAACCCAAGTCCTGAATCTGTCCCATAGCAAATTCCGCTGCACCGACTCCTGGGAGAATGACGTGGCTTGCCCTGCGAATTTGCTCCGGGTCGACGGTAACCTGCGATGGCACATGATGGTAGGCAGCAGCAGCTAAAACCGAGTGGTAATTGGAGCCGCTGCAAGGGATGATGGCGACGGATCGTGCAGACATCAAAGCACTCCCTTCGTAGAAGGAAGATCATTTCCAATCAGAGCGACGGCCTGGCCCAAAGCTTTGGCCAAGCCTTTAAAACAAGCTTCGATCATATGATGGTTATTGCTGCCAAAGATTTCCAGGTGTAAAACCGCCTGCATATTGTGAGCCAGGGAATGGAAAAAGTGAGCAACCATTTCGGTGGGGAGGTCCCCAACTTTTTCCGTCGAAAAAGTACCTGTAAATTCCAGGTGACCACGCCCGCACAGGTCGATACTGACTCTGGCTTCCGCCTCGTCCATGGGCACGACGAAACCATAGCGTTGAATGCCCCGTTTCTCTCCGAGTGCCTCCTGCAGGGCTTGTCCAAGAACAATGGCGACGTCCTCCACGGTGTGGTGGGCATCAACATGGATGTCGCCGATGGCTCGGATGCGCATACTAATGCCACTATGTCGCGAGAGCTGTTCTAACATATGGTCAAAGAAGTAGAGCCCGGTATGGATTTGACTTTTCCCCTGCTGGTCAAAAATCACCTCCACCACGATCTCCGTTTCGCCGGTCTTGCGCATTTTAGTTGCATTTCTAAATTGTGGAACATCACCGGTGGGAAGTCCCAGGGCGGCTAACAGGAGGATATTTTCTTCCGGACTGCCAATGCTGATGCGCAAAGTATTCGGAATGTCTGCGTGGCGATTGCGCACAATGATGCCCCGGGCGCGAAGTCTCTCATAGATGGCAGACGCATCTTTAACCTGCAGCAGGATAAAATTAGCCACGCTAGGGTATATTTTGACCAGCTGTGGCAGATCGCGCAAGCGTTCGATGAGTAGCTGCTTTTGCTCCCGAAGGATTTGCAGCCTGTCGGCAGTATAGGCGAGACCCAACGGAGATAGGGCTTGGAGGGCGATCTCAATACTGGGGCTTGGCAAAGGGTATGGGGGAAGAATCGCTTTTAGAGCAGAGATCAGTTGCGGGTTTGCGATGAGCGCGCCGATGCGCGCGCCGGCCAAGCCGTGGGCTTTGGATAGGGTTTTCATTACTACCAAATTTGGACAACGTTGTAACATGGTCGTTGCCGAGGATTGCTCCGAGAATTCGAGGTAGGCCTCATCGACAGCGACGATAGCTTTGTTGTGCTGAGCCTGACAAAGGGCTTCGATGTCGGGCAGATTTAGGAGCGTGCCGGTTGGATTGTTCGGTGTGCAAAGAAAAAAGACTTTGACGTTTTGCGCCTGTCCTAACGCATTCCAATCTGGCAAGAATCCCTGAGCTTCGTTTAAGGGAAACTCTCTACAGGGGACGACATTGAGGGCTGCAGCAACTCTATAGTAGCCAAAGGTTGGCGGCGTGAAGGCGATGTGGTCGCGGTGCGGTTCACAGCTGAGGCGGATCAAGAGATCAATAGCTTCATCCATCCCGCGCGTGAGTAGCAAATTTTTGCAGTCCACGGCGTAGATGTCAGCTAGCCGCTGGCGCAGGGCTTGGTCTTGGGGTTGCGGATAGCGATTCACCGCGGCCCTTAAGCCGGAATGTCCATAGGGAGGAAAGGGATTTTCATTGGCATCGAGCTGTATGTTGCCAGATCCCGTGAATTCGCTGCGAGCCGAGCTATAAGGTTTTATGGCCAGCAGCTCTGGTCTTAGGAGGTGTAAGGGAAAAGCCTGGGTATCCTCAGTCAAGGGGCATTCCCTCCAAACGTTTGCGTCGCACCCGGACCGAATGCCGATGGGCATCCAGACCTTCTAAGGTGGCAAGGGCCTCGACCGTTGGCGCCAGCTGGCGACAGCCAGAAGCGCTGACCTCCTGAAAGGTAATGGACTTCATAAAGCTCTCCACACCCAGGCCACTGTAGTTCTTTGCATAACCATAGGTTGGCAGTACGTGATTAGGCCCGCTCGCATAGTCCCCCAAGGCCTCGGATGACCAGGGTCCGATAAACACAGAACCAGCATTTTGGATGAGATCCAGATAGGCATGAGGATCATCGATCTGAAGCAGCAGATGTTCAGGGGCAAAAGTATTGCTAATAGCGAAGCAGGTAGCCAAGTCAGGTGTTATAATTAGGGCGCAGTTTTCCAATGCCGCTTGAACGATAGCCTGGCGCGACAAGTCTTTGGTTTGGAGCACTAATTGGCTAGCTACCTGGGACGCGAGTTCAGCGCTGGTCGTCACCAGAATAGATTTTGCATCAGGATCGTGTTCAGCTTGAGCGAGCAAATCGGCGGCAACAAATTCAGGATCTGCGAGGTAGTCAGCAATGATCAGCACTTCGGATGGACCCGCCGGGCTATCGAGAGCGGCGCCTTCGGGGCTTTGAGAAACCTGAATTTTTGCTTCCGTAACATAGCGATTCCCTGGTCCGAAGATTTTGTCCACTTTAGGAACACTTGGGGTGCCGTAAGCCATGGCAGCGACCGCCTGCGCCCCTCCGATTTTGAAGAGATTCTTGACGCCGCACAGCTGTGCCGCAAAGAGAATCGCACGATTGATCAAGCCCTGCTTATCTGGAGGTGTGCACAAGACGATTTTAGCACAGCCAGCAAGTTGGGCAGGTATCGCCAGCATCAGCAGGGTCGAAACGAGGGGTGCTGAGCCGCCGGGAATATATAGGCCTACGGCCTCAAGCGGTTTGTACACCTTGCTCGCTCGAATGCCATCGGCATCTAGGGATACTGGTTTTGGGATTTGCAGACGGTGAAAACGTTGGATATTGTCGTAAGCTATTTGAATAGCCTTTTGGAAATGCGTTTCTAATTCAAACGCGCTTTGCCATTCGACATCACTGATTTGTAGGGACGTTAATTCCACGCCATCAAAAAGCTTGGTGTAGTGGTGGAGAGCTTGATCCCCTTGACTTCTGACCGTTCGAATCACCTCGGCGACCCGATCCTTTACCGATGAGGCTTCCTCGCCAAGGCCTTGGCGACTCAGAACCTCTGCTTTTTCCTGTTTTGTCAGTCTCTCCCAGTGAACGATTTGCATAGGATTGTTCTCTTTACGTCTTTTCTCTCTTTGCGTCCTCTTATCAGTGGGAGCTGCGGCAGCTAATCGACCATTTTTTCGATCGGCAATACGAGAATCGAAGACGCCCCAATTTTCTTGAGATTCTCAATGGTCTCCCAAAACACTTGTTCGGGGCTGACAACATGCACGGCTACCATGTTTGGTAAGTCCTTTAATTCCAAAATGGTTGGCGATTCACAACCCGGGAGAATCGACGAGAGCAAGCTCAGGCGATCGCGCTCGATATGCATCATAATGTATTTGCGTTGGCTGGCATTCAAGACCCCGCAGATCCGCAGCTGTAGGCGTTTCAATTGTTCTTCTTTGTCAGCATTCATAGCGCCACGAGAGCCCGCGACCAGTAAGGCTTCGCTATCCAAAATCTTGACCAATTCCTTCAGCCCGTTCTCTTTCAACGTGGTGCCGCTGGAAATCAGATCACAGATCAAGTCAGCGATACCAATCTTCGGCGCCAGCTCAACGGAACCATGCATGGTAGCCACTTGGCATTGGATGCCTTCTTGAGCTAGATATTTTTTGAGAATATTCGGGTAGGATGTCGCCACAACTTTGCCTTGCAAATCAGAGCTGGTGGCGAAATCGCTCTGTTTTGGCACGGCCAAGCTCAAGCGACATTTGGAAAAATTGAGGGGCATGATCACGCGCAGCCCTTGCGCGGCTTCCTGGTCTGGACCAAAAGATTCTTCCAGAAGATTGCGACCGAAAATCCCGAGATCACAGATGCCATTCTGAATCAATCCGGGAATATCATCATCGCGAGCGTAGATGAAATCGATGCCAAAGATTTCGTCTTGGGAGAAGAGTTGCTGCTTGTTTGGCTCCATCTTGATGCCACATTTTTGCAGCAGCTCCCTACTGCCTTCGGCCAATCGGCCTGACTTCTGCAAGGCTATGCGGAGATTTTTGGAGTGATCCAAGGGCATCTCAAAGTCTTTCGGGCATAAATTTGGGGGCAACGCATTTCAAACAAACTGACTAGATAATAGCCGATATATACATAGCCAGATTTGCGTGCGAAAGCAATGTGGGAATATCTGGGGTATATTAAGTCTGGTTTCCATGGATCATGGCTGGTGCTAAAACAGAGCAAACCGCTGAGCGAGGGAGTGAATGCGATGACCAATCATATTCGTGAGTTGTTACCGATTGCTGAAGAAATGGCTGACCTCGCTGCTAACTTAGCGAAGCGATTTTTTCGCTCTGCTCATCTAGATATCGCCCTAAAATCAGGCACTTCGCCAGTCACGCAAGCAGGCTTGGCGATAGAGACCGCCCTGCGCGAGCTGATTTCCCATCGATTGCCCGGGCACGGGGTATTGGGTGAGGAGCAGGCTCCCCAGAATTTGGACGCAGAGTACCTCTGGGTTTTGGACCCGATAGACGGGACGGTGGCGTTTGCCTGTGGTAAACCGAGTTTTTGCACCCTGATTGGCTTGTTGCATCGGGGTACCCCGGTTCTTGGCCTGATAGATCAGCCCATCACTGGCGATCGATGGCTTGGTGTCAAAGGCCTGCCGACTCTTTGGAATGCTCAGCCTTGCAAAACATCCGCGGCAAGCAAAATCTTACGTCTTAACTGCACAAGCCCCGCCATGTTCAAGACCGCAGCTGAGCAGGCGAAGTTCGCCAAAGTCCAGCAGTCCGTGGGCATGGTAAGTTGGGGCAGCGATGCTTATGGCTATGGATTGCTTGCAAGTGGCCACGTGGATGTCGTCTGCGAGGCTGACCTTCAATATTGGGATGTCGCTGCTTTGGTGCCGATTATTGAAGGTGCTGGTGGCGTGATAACCGATTGGAACGGTCAGCCGCTGCGACGGGAGAACTTTCAGGGAAATGGCCTGGCTAGCTGTCATCAAGATGTACACTTGCGAATGCTGCGAATTTTGGGTGAGCCTGCAAGAACCGAATGAAATTTGTGTTTGCTGAAAATGAATTTTCTATCGGTAGAAATACGGAACGCAAACTGGCAATAAATAAGCAGCCGTCATGGATCGGTAGACGAACAATGGAAGCTTTCAGCAAAGGCTTACCCGATCCTGACTGATATGGTGGCCGACCATTATTAAGGAAGCACTAACCTGTCCCGTCGGCATCAGGCCAGGGGCGGTGGACCTGGAATATGCAGGATCAAATAGCTCGGAGTCGCAGATATGTTTCTAGTGAATTGATTCGCATAAAATCCACTTAAATATCAAGCTTCACTTCCATAATTTTGATCCTTCAAGGTCAAGCCCCTCCTATCCGACAAGGTTTCCCAGGTGCGAACCATTAGAGGGGAACCTATGACACCAACCAAGCCAAGACTGGCTCAACTAGCGATCCTTTCTCTTGCCTTTATTTGGGGTTGCGGTGACCGCAACCCATTTAGCTCGCCTAAAGAGGGACCGGGCAAGGAAGGTCTCCTTGAAGATGCTCAGCCGAATGAAGGCGATGCTGATGCCAAACATGAAGATGCGATCGGAGTCACCATTGAAAATTTAGAGGAATTAGCTGGTGAATCTGATCAAACTTCTGGCGACGAAGAGGGCGGATCACTTGAAGATGAGCTTGGGGAAAACCCGGAAGACCTGATAGAGGGGGCCCTCGAGACAGCCAGTATGCCTCTTCTAGCTTGCGAATACCGGAATGTGGCGAACACCCAGGGCTCCCGCCTGCTTGTGAGCGACTCGCCAAGCTCGACCTTTAAAGTCGTTGCGCGTTTGCATCCCGCTGACCAAATAAGGGTCTTGTCGCAAAGTGCCGGTCGCAGGGTTAGCGATCCAGCGCTGGGCAAAGCTTCCAGTCAATGGCTGAAAGTTACATACCCCTATGGGGCGGGGCAGCAAACCGGATGGATCAATGAAATGTATGCGACCTGTCTGACCCAGTGTACTTACTTAGAGGTTCAGAATGTCGGCACCCGGCCTCTATTGGTCAAAGATACTCCTTACCCTGCGGGGCGGGTTGTCCATCGGCTCTACAACAACTATGTCGTAAAATCGATAGGTTCTGTCGCCGACGGAATCTTGATTTCTGACTCGACTTTGAATTCTTCGTCAAAGCTTTGGTACAAGATCGAATATTATGACGGCGCATCAGGGCTGGAGAAACAGGGATGGATCAGCTCGCTGTACACTTTCTGCACCCATGGACGAATGAACTCTACCAATGGCAGCTTAAAACTGCCCGTAGCGAGTCGTCTCCTAACAAGCACCGAAGCAGATCATAAACGCCGCGGCAGCGTCAACGCCTGGGACATCAACGCGGCCTACGGCTCTCCGGTGCGGCCTATTTCCCCAGGAAAAGTTTCCTATGTTGGTTGTAACAATGCCGGCGGTTACGGATGCTGGACCTACATAGCCCATGACAACGGACTTTTCTCCATCATGGCCCATATGATTGACGGCAGCCTAAGGGTCAAAGCAGGGGATCGCGTCACTCAGGATACCGTCGTCGGCCGGGTAGGGTGGACAGGCTTCACGACCTTTGGTCCCCATGTACACCTGGAAATTATCTCTGGTGGCGTCAAAGTCTTGCCCGGTAATTACTTTGACCTGAATTCAATGGCTTATTGTGTGTTTTGTAGCTTGAAAAAGTAGCTTTGCCTTTTTTGCGACCATAATTCTTGGAAAGGTTTTCAGGGCGTGTCGCAACTCGATGATGTTGATCCGTTTTATTAAGCGGGTATCTTACCCAATCAAACACATCCGCTAGAAATCGGATCCCATCTCTTCTGCTTCTGGAAAAATTTGGGGCCCTTAGGGCCCCAAATCCATTAAAGTGTCTGCAAGAAAAGGATAAGGCGCTTTTTGTCCAGGGCGCTAAGAAATTCCTCGCCTCCCAGCGACAGGATCCCCTCATCGTGCCCGGCAGCACTTAACCCAGGTTTTGAAGTGGTAAAATAGTTTGCTGACTGGCGATCGATGGCTGTAGCTGGGTAGCCATTGCAAGTGAAATCAAAGTCCTCTTTGGGGCTAAGAAGTTCTCGTGCCATATAGTGTTTTTGCCGCTTGGCTGCGGGGGTAAGAAGTTCGCAGAGACTAGAAATGGAATTGTTGTGTAAATACGGAAATCGCACCCAGATTCCATCTAAGGGCGGAGGGACGTAGCCGTCTTGGGCCTTTACTAAAATGCCAAACTCCTTGCTAAAGGCCAGGTCATTGAGTTGCTCAAGGGATTTCATCCCGCGAGAGCGAAGCAAATCAGTGCCGACATCATAGATAGGGGTATCTTCATGGTAGGCGACGCGCACAGTTTTCAGCCTTTCGCTCGGAGACAATTCATCTGCGTTTTCTAAATCCCAGGCTTTATGATAAGCGCCATGGCAATCAGCGCAGTGAGTCTTGTAAATTTTCTGTCCTTTTCTTGCCTCTTGAAGGTCGATCCGGTCCGCGGCAAAGAAATCCGTGATGTGGGGGGCTTTGCTTTGAAACACGGCGGTGGTTAAATCGTTGATGGTTTCTTGATTGTCCCGGATCCAACCGCGTAGGGCCTTTAAGTCCGTTCCGCGTCCGATTTCGTTCCAAAGGATGTTTGTTAAGATGGGATTGCCAGATCGCACGGAGCCATCAAGCAGCCATTTGTTTTTGTATTTCACATTCCACCAAACGGCTGGTTTGCTGTCAGCCGCTTGGTCACGCAAAGGCTCTGATCGAGGTTTCTTTGCATTTTGGGGTAGTTTGGTCGCCCATTCGTCTTTGGCTCGGCGCGATAAGGATAAGGCGACGTGGGCCAGCGAGGTATCCAGGCTCAGGGCTTGAGGGGAGCGTGTTTCAACGTATTTAAGAGCGTCAACGGTATCGCGATACATGTTTGTCTGTTGCGGATTGGCGCCGGTAATCGTTTTAAAGAGCGAGGGTTCGACAAGAGAGGTGAGATTGCCGCCTAAGATAAAGAATTCATTGGCACGGGGGAAGCGATTGTTAAGTCCTAAGATGACCTTGCCAAAGACCTGCCCGGAATGGCAGGCAGCACAACCAAAAGTTATGCCGGTTTCACCGTGACGTTCTATGGGACTGGTGCCCATTGGGTAGTCGGGCCTGGTTCCCTCAGGGAAGGGCACAAAGTAGATCCCCTCACCTTGATCCGTAGGGTAGTTGTACAAGCCCACACGACTATAAACGTCATCGACAGATTGAAATCCAGTGATCATTTGAGCGAAGCTGGCGAATAAATACTTTAGAGGATTGAACCCGCTAGGTTGGAGCATATTCTGAATAGGGTCCCGGGGAATCAGTAGTCCCGTCACTGTGACAGGATAGTGCAGGGCTGAAATGAGTCCACGTTCACGGCTTGCTTCCAACTCGGAGGGCGGGACACAGAGAGGATTGCTGTGTCCTTCCTTGGGCCAGTTTTCTTGCGCCGTCCAGGGTTCGCAGGGATTGGCCACAGCCACGGATGCCATGTTCCATAAAGTTAACAACCCCAGCAATTGCAACCCACGGGGTGCGTACGATAATGGAATGCCGAAGAACATTAAGCTCAACAACGGCTGACTCATGCCAATTTCTCCAAGATGATGATTTGGTCGGACGATACCATAGGATTGCCAGTTGCTTCGAGTAAAATGAGCAGAGGAATCCTTAGGTCAAACTGGCGAAAAGCATGTTTCTATTTTTTACTGTGGCTCTGGATATCATGAAGAAGGATAGTTAGCTTTAGGGATCCGGGGGCAGTAGGGTATCCTCTAGCGCTTGACCTGTGCCGATGACGCGATATGAGAAGGGTGGTTGTTATGTTTCCTCGCCAATATCTTCGTCTCCTATTGTGGCTATGCGTGGGGTGTGGCTTTTCTCAACAAGTGGTTTCCCAGGAGCCAGCAGCCACTCGCATCGAGCGTACGGAAAATGTTCATCGCCAATGGATTGAGAAACTAACGGCAAAGAACTACGAGTTTGCCTCGCTAACTGAGCAGCAAGTCAAAGTGAAAAGTCAGGACCCTTGCGGTTTCGAAGCACAGGCCTCTCAGACCAACAAAGACGGGTTCCAGGCCTTAAGTCTTCACGATAAGTTATGCTTGCAGATTGATGATCACGGGGATGCTTATCTGTTTATCGAATCGATTTTGACGACGGAAGTTTCGCTGCGTTATGAATACAAATTTGATCATGGGTCCTTTGGCGCCGCCAAGCAAAGTGTGGATCAAGGTGTCTTTAAGGTAAAATTGCAGGGGCAGGTGAAAGAGCGCGCGAACTTGCCAGACCTGAAAGCAAAGCCAGCTTCGCCTAAGCCGCGTTAAGGAGTTTGGAAAACCTCGTTAAGGAATTCCTGCATCAGCTGCCAT
>JBIKVD010000453.1:0-3061 GCA_044357055.1 Oligoflexales bacterium
TAGTGAACCAGCCGCCGAAGAATCGTCCGAAGAGGAACAGATAGAAAATTCTGAAAGCGAAGATGAATCCTCGCTACCCTAACCATTTGCGGAGCAGGTTTAACTTAAAGAGGGAATAGGGCTGATAACGTAAGGGTACATCGACAAATAAGGATGAAGAGAGCATTGTTCTTTGATGGGAAAAAGCGAGGAATGACTGCTTTCCATGGTAAGCTCCCATACCGCTAAAACCAATGCCGCCAAAGGGCATATCAACGCTGCCCAGATGCACAAGCGCATCATTGAAACAACCACCGCCAAACCGCAATTTGTTCGCCAACATGGTCATGTTCTTCTTTTGCGATCCAAAGAAATACGCAGCGAGTGAATCTGGGCAGAAGCGCCTGACTTGATCCAAGAGTTCCGCCTCCGAATCAAAAGACACAACCGGCAACAGCGGGCCAAAGATCTCCTCTTGCATGACTTTTTTATGGGGTCCAGGGTTCAAGAGGATGGTAGCGGGAACTCCGCGGGGATGGTCTCCCCCCAAAGAACTTTGATAGTATATGTGCTCTTTGCTGTCCTCAATCAATTGATCCATTCTTTGCTTATGACGCAGGGAGATCATGACCGCTGTCTCTACTTTGGAAACGGGTTCTTCGCCTGTTTGCCGCCGAACTTCTTCACGAAGCGCCTCTAACAGAGGAGTGAGAAGACTCTTATGCACAAAGACAAGATCTGGAGCGACACAGGTTTGCCCCGCGTTGACAAGTTTGGCCCAAATAAGGCGTCTAGCTGTGAGGTGTATATTCGCATCGCTAAAAATAATAGCAGGAGATTTACCCCCAAGTTCAAGTATGACGGGACTCAAAGTTTTGGCGGCAGCTTGGTAGACCTTTTGCCCGACAGCCGTTGAGCCTGTAAAAAATACCAAATCCCAGGATTTTTCTAGGAGCTGTTGACTTAAGATGGCATCCCCTTGCATCAAGGCGAACTCATTTGTCGAAAACTGCTCTCGGACCAATTGTGCCAAGAGGCTTGATGTCTGCGGTGTGAGTTCAGAGGGCTTTAAGACAATGCGGTTTCCAGCAGCCAAGGCGCCAATGGCGGGGAGCAAGGCTAGTTGAATGGGGTAATTCCAGGGTGAGATAATGAGAACCTGCCCTTTGGGATAGCATTGGCTCCAAGTCCTTGATGGCAGAAGATACCAGGGCGCGAAGCGACGCTTGGGTTTTAACCAGCGCTTGAGCTGCTTTTGGAAGTGTCTGATCTCCTGATAAATGAGCGCAATTTCTGTCGCAAAAGTCTCAAAAGCAGGTTTCTGGAAATCCTGGCGGGCGGTGTCCAGCAATAATTGCTCATATTTTTTAACTCCTCGTTTTAGTCGCTCTAAGCGATCGAGGCGGATAGCTAAATTCGGATAAGGATCTGCAAGGAGATCGGTCTTTTGCGCCGCGAGGATCTGTTCGAGTCCGGGAGGAAGAGGATCCATAAAAAATCACTTTCAAACAATGGCTAGGCCTATTTTCTTCCGGACCGGGAGCCTCCGATGGGATCGTAGGATAGCGCCACAACACGGAAGAATAAGATGTTGTGACGAGGCGGTTTCATAAAGTTTTCTGGTTGGCATACCACCCCTCTTCCACCCGTCGATGATGGATGATCCACCAGGCTTCACCGCAAAATAGACGGCCATACGTGTTCAGAGGTGTCCCCTCCATAACATGCTCTTGATGGACCACCAAGCTTAGCTCTTGACCGGGCTTGCTTGCTTCTTCAATTTTTGAAAGTGAACCCTCAGCTTCGACGAAGGTTTCGAAGAACAATACATTTCGCGTCATCTGAGCCTCTTCACGTGCATTGCCGTTCTGTTTAAGATCTCCCTTAAAGGATCGATTGGAGGTGGGGATGTCCACGGTTTCTGTCGCCTGACTTTTGAGATCAAAGAGTCCCAGCTTTTTTGGCTTAGGGGGTTGTTGGTTTTGTTGCTGCTGCCGGTTTTGAGAGGGGCGACCTGGTCCCGAGGGGTTGTTGGGATTTCTTTGATTCGCTGGCTGGCGCGAGGAATGACCATCCGGGCGCTTCCCCTTGTTGTCACTGGGTCCGTTTCTTCCTTGCCCTTGGCGATTGGCGCCTCTTGGGCCTCTTTTTTGAGGTCTACCTTGCTGCATGAATCACTCGCTCTTCCATTTTTGTTTCACTCGACTCGATCCTAGGGTCGCAGTTTAACGCTTGCCTCTCAAGGGGTCTGATGACCCAGACTCAGCGGTGCTTGGTCAGTTAACTCTTCTGGGCCAAAGTATTGTATAGGCCCGGAAAATCCATAGTCATCTGTTAGTTCCCAGGACTTGCGGGCAACTTGGAAATCGGCGAAGGCTTTGCCTTTGAGATTCACCAAGGCCTTTTCGATCACGGGCTTAGGGCGTCCGTGCCTTTGTTCGATGATCATCAAGCTCGGCAATGGTACGGCAACGGGCTCCCAATGTTGTACCGACTCTTTCATCCTTCGCAACGCAACGATATACCCTGTCGAAGCTTGAGAGACGAGCCGTGCCGCCATGAGACCAAGGGAATAAGTGTAGTCGGCGTCAAAATTACTAGGAGCTGCGCACCGGCCCTCATAGCCAAAAAAATGAGTCAAAGTAGCGAATTTCCCCTTGTAATTTCCAGCTTCTGTGGCTTTCTTCAAGAGATCATGAACGATCCCTTCTAGGAGTTTTTCGGTGTCAATTTTAGAAACTTGCACGTTGCCGTGGGGATCTCTGTCAAACAGCAATTGTTTCTGAATCTCCTCTGGAATGAGCAGAAAAGTTTTCTGACAGCCAGCGCTTAAATTCTGGACGATGAGTTCCTTTCGATCGGCAAAGGAGCTAGCTTCAGGACTGTGAGCCAAGACGTTATTAATCTCTTTAATCAAAGGGGTCATCTCTGGCACAAATTCAATCAAACCTTCAGGGATGAGGACAACGCCAAAGTCCTTGCCTGCCTTCGATCGCGCCATGATCACATCGGCAAGTTGCTGACATAGATCTGTCAAGGATTGGCCAAGTGCACGAACTTCTTCACTGATGAAAGCCAAGTT
>JBIKVD010000136.1:0-10366 GCA_044357055.1 Oligoflexales bacterium
CTAGGCGCTGTTCTACAGCGTTGTAGATCGCCAAAATTCCTGACTTCGGGTCCATAACCATGGAGCTTAGGTCGGCAAAAATCATGGGACCATTTTCATCCCCAAAGACGGCCTGAAAGTTCCCCTCGCGATCAAAAAGCTGGATGACATTTAGTTTGCGATCCGCAACAAACAGCACTTCTTGGTCGTCCATGGCGATTGAACCAGGAAAAGCAAGCATTCCGGGTCTATAGCCAAAGAGGTCTTGCAGGACATGAAAGGGAGACTCCTTTAAGTCCTTTGTAGAGGCAGCTTGATTACTTAGGTTATAAGCGACGAGGGCTGGAGGAGTCGTGGCTGTAAACCAGACAGTCTTACCGTCCAGAGATAAGAGCAGGCTATGAATGAGCGCCTTGTCCAGTGGCTTAGGTATTTGTTGTGTGGTGATGGGCTGAAAATCAAGATC
Organism: Oligoflexales bacterium; assembly: GCA_044357055.1. Taxonomy (GTDB): domain Bacteria; phylum Bdellovibrionota_B; class Oligoflexia; order Oligoflexales; family JBIKVD01; genus JBIKVD01. Next base: position 446 of record JBIKVD010000136.1, read on the forward strand.
CTGCCTTTCCATGCTCCCACCTGGGACGTAGCTTAAATAGCCTTCGGGAATAGCTGCCCATTGTATGAGGTGAGAAGAGTGGAGTGTTTTGCGGTGCTTTAAGGAGTTGCCGTTAAAGTCCACGACGACAATTTCCGAGGGAAGGCTCTTGCCCTGCTGATTGTTCCCCTGAGTTTTTCCCTTTGTCCGGCGTTCTCGCGTCTTATTCGTGGTTGGGCTTTGCGTCTGTAGAAGCAAGCGATCACGCAAGGGATCATAGCTGGCTTTTAGGATCGATGCGGCCTTGCTACCAATTGGGAAAGGATCGATCTTCTCCATTTGTTGATAATCAGAGGATGCTTTTAGCAGTCGTTGAGATTGTAGATCTAGGCTATAGAGTTCGCCTTGACGAAAAAAAAGACTACCTAGCCTCACTTGGGAGTCTAGAGGCATGTTTGAGACTCTGGAAAATGACCTCACTTGCAGCGCGGCAGCAGAGAGTGGCTGCGATAAATGTGTCAGCAGGAGCCATAGCATAAACAACTTCAGAATCTCTTTGCTCATCCCCCATTTGTGATGGGGGCATTTAGCATTTAGCAATGCAAAGCAACTAGGGAATCCTTGGTTGGAAATATTTTGGAGTGAGGAGCTCTCGTGCATAAAAATCCAAAGTCTCAAAAATCAGCCAACAGCGACGGCGTGAGGGTCGACCCTCATAGGCCTAGGTACAATTTCTTTAAGAAAATTGCCTGCGGATTCAATCATAAGGTGGCTATTTTGACCGGGGAAATAACAAAATCTACGATTTTGGGGGGTTAGCGTTAAAGTAGTATCTTAAATAGGCATTTAACACGCTAAAATGGCTTGATCTTTTAGCAAAAATAGGGCATTATGCTTGACTCTCTTGGGAGCTAGCGCAGCTTCTTATGGAGTCTTAAATCGAAAGAATGAGACCATGATGAACCAGAAAAACCTCAAGCGACACTTCCGATCAACCCGCTATGGGCTATGGCTCTTTGCGGTTTTGTTTTCTTGGTTTGCTTTTAGCTGCGAGGCGGAACGCGCTTTTGATGACCAGCCCGAAAACAGTCAAAAGGTTTCTGGTTCTTTGGAAACGTCTACGGAAAAATTGTTGCTTCTAGCGGAGCTACCAACGGAAGTCGCGTTTCCCCACCCCGCTAATTTCAGCGAATTGTCTGAGCATGGCGTGTTGGCCTTAGTAGAGAAAGGCAAGCTTTGTCAAAGTTGTCATGGACAAGACTTGCAAGGAGGAACTTCGGGAGTTAGCTGCACGGAGTGCCACGCAAATTATCCCCATACCGCTTGGTCGTCCCCAGGTGATCACGCGCCTGTAGCCGCAAAAGATCCAGCACAATGTGAGCAATGCCATGGGAATCCCTTACATCAAAAGCTGGCAGGATCCTTATTCGAACCATTGATGCCGAAGAATTGCATCAGCTGTCATCAGTATCCTCATCCGAAGGGATTTGCGTCACCGCAGGCAGAATTGTTTCATGGAGTTCTCGCTAAAAAAGAAGGTTTAGAGTCCTGTGCCCAGTGCCATGGAGCGGATTTCAAGGGCGAAGGTGATGAGTCAAAATCTTGTTTCTCGTGCCATGCTTTTCCTCACGGGGCGGATTTCAAAAATAAGGGGAAACATGGGTTCAGTTTTCTTGGCTTGCTGAAAGAAAACAAAGCAGGCGAATGCTTAAGCTGCCATTTGAGTTCAGAAAATGGGAGTTCAGAAAGATCCGGATCGGATTCTTCTTCCGCGCCGGCTTGCACCAGCTGCCACTCGTTCCCACATCCAGCAGGGTTCGCAAGTCCAAAACAACATGGCGAGCTCGTCAAGACCCATGGTGCAGATTCCGCTAAGTGTTTTACCTGCCATAAGAGTGACGAGGCCGCTTCAACGAGCAGCGCCGAGTCTCTGTCTATGGTGCAGGCTCCGTCTTGCAAAAAATGTCATGAGTATCCTCATCCACAGGAATGGGAAAAGGGGAAGGAGCACGGGAAAGTAGCTCATGGTGACCTGCAGTCTGAAAGCTGTATCAGCTGCCATGGCAAGGATCTGAGCGGGGGTAGTTCAAAAGTCTCCTGCGGACAATGTCATGAGTCTTATCCCCATGATCAGAAATGGTTTCTACCTGAAAAGCACGGGCAATTTGTGCTTTCCAAAGGTCAAAGCAACACAACCTGCGCCCTGTGTCACGAAGCGGCGGAGATGGTTGGTGGAAGTATGTTGATAGCGGAAGAAAGCCCTAATGCGACTTCCATGAATCAACATGAAGACCGTTCCAAGCCCTGTCAGTCGTGTCATGAGTCTTATCCTCACGGCAAAGATTGGAATCAGCGAGAGAAGCATGGGCTTTTTGTCCATCAAGAATCCCCTGATGCGGCTCAGTGTCAAACCTGCCACGGCAAAGATTTACAAGGCGGCAGTTCGGGCGTTAGCTGTTCTAGTTGTCACGCTGGTTATCCACACAGTGAAGAGTTTAAGTCAGGAGCGGTTCATGGCAAGGACATGCTCGATTTAAAGACGCTGGACCAGCAGAATTGCAAAACCTGCCATGGTGAAAATTACGAGGGCACCGCGACGACTCCCAGCTGTTTTTCCTGTCATAACTACCCACATCCCGAGAAGGGATGGAAGGCCAAGGGATCTCACAGTACGGTGCTCAGTGAATTGGGCAGCATAAAAAAGGCTGATTGCCATATGTGTCACCTGGGCGAAACCTATTCAGAAGGCAGCTCTGGAAAGAAATGTCAGACGTGCCATAACCATTATCCCCACAGCGGGTCTTTTACCAACCTCTCCCTCGATCCTAACGAGAAGCCATTGCACCATTCTTCTATTCTGATGGATGAGACGATCAAAGCTGATAAGTTGGAAAAACGCTGGGACGGTTGCCAGAAATGCCATTCTGAGCTTTCCTCGACGGACGCTACGGAGGCAAAAGATCCTGCAGCTCCAAAGAACTGTTACCGTTGTCATGCGGGGGAAAAGCTTGAATTTACAGATCCCTCCAAAAACCCCTAAGAAGATCCGGGCAAGGGCAGAATGAGTGCGTTCTTGAACCTGCCTATGGAAGAGACCAAAGTGAGGATAGAAGAAAATGCAAGGGATAATCTACGCTCTATTGTCAATTAGCTTATTAACATCTTTTTCTTGTGCTGATGTCCCAAGCCGCGAAGCTGCTTCCGACATCTCCATCGTCGGCGGCCGCGATACGACGCAACCCTATCCCTTTTTCGTAAATCTGACCGAGACTATTTCCGACGGGACAGAAGAGGCAGTTTGCGCTGGCACTCATATTGCTCCTGGTTTTGTGGTGACTGCGGCCCACTGTATCGACGGCTATGAAGAGTGGACAGAATTGAGTTTTGAGGAAAATGTGAAAGTTGTGTTCCACCAGGTAAGCGCTGACAATCTCGGGACTAGTGACAAAGGGCTGATTCGGGCAAAGATCGTAGCAACCCTGGTTCATCCCCAATACTCACTAGAGGATTTGCACTCGCCAGATATTGCGCTCATTCAATATGACCTGGGCGAGTTCCCGCCTGGAGGGGTGCCCGTGATCGCGAAGTTAGCAATGCCAGCGCAACCACCAGCTTCCGTGCCAAGCGCAACGGTGATTGGTTTCGGCATGACCGACGTTCATAAGAATTTATGGGCGACTCATTTGCAGGAGGCAGTCGTGGAAAGAGTCGATCATGAGGTTTGCAGTCAAATAAAGTCCCCCGTCTACGAGGGTTTGCCAAATCACTTTTTATGTTTTGGCGACTTCGACAAGGGCTCCGTCGATGCTTGCTTCGGAGATTCCGGGGGGCCGCTATTTTACTATGATGCAGCTGGTGATGCCGTAATTATTGGTGTTACTAGCTTTGGACCCGAATATGAGTGCGGTATTGCAGGTGAACCTGGGGTCTATTCTAGCATTGCCTATTTCAAAGATTGGATCGAGGAAGCTCTTGCCGATGCCACGATTTGGAAAAAATTGTAGCCCTTCTAGGGTGATTATTGGCAAGTGTTCAATTTATAAAGTAGGGCCAAGTGGGAGGTTTGGGTGGTCCCACAAAAAGGAAGTTGGAAGCTATGATGACCACCTGCACACTCTGTTATGAATATTTGGCCACGTGTACGACCATTGTAGCCGAGAACGATACTTGTTTTTATGTGGAGATCCCCCATGAGGTGCTGAACGGTTGGGGTATGGTCCTTCCAAAACGCCATTGCGAGACTGTATTTGACCTCACCGAAAATGAGATGGTCGACACCCATCATCTGCTCACTCTAGCTAAAAAAAAGCTGGAAGCATCTTTGCAGCCCGACGGATTTAATGTGGGTTGGAATTGTCTACCCGTGGGCGGGCAGGACACGCCACATGCCCACTGTCATCTCATTCCACGATTTCGGGACGAACCCTTGGCGGATAAAGGCATCCGTTACTGGTTCAAGCAGTCTTCAAACCGAAGACCATAAAAGTCTAAGGTCATAACCCATTTTGAAGTTTTTAAAGACTTTGGCAGATCAAGCGCCACTGATGGTGTGGGTTTCGAGCTCGTATTCCCGATTCAGTTTCCCTTAAAAGAGGCAGTCGTCTATCATGAGTTTAGACTTCATGACCGAAGAGATTCTAAGCATTTACGAGGACTCTCCACACTAAGGTATTGTAAAAATGAAACTGCGTTGGAAATGGGTTTTTTTGACTCCTTTTCTTCTTATAGCACTCGTGTATGGAATTCTGGTTGCTGGCTATTTCTTGGAGCGGCAGCTGTATACAGTGAAAAAGCCATCTGCCCCGCTGCTCTATGAATCTTCCTCCCCCAATCAGGTCGTGCTCCTCACGGATGGCATGATGTCCTTCGCCGCGAGGTTGAGTTTGATTCGCGAAGCCAATCGCTCCATCGAACTCGAATTCTTCATTTTCGATGTGGACCATTCCAGTCGCATCATTATTAAGGAACTGTTGGCTAAGGCTTCCCAGGGCGTGAAAGTGCGCCTGCTGGTAGATTTCGCCCAGCCTGTCTTTCGTTTGCATCCGCAGATCGCAAAGGTTTTGCAGGATGGTGGGATTGCCGTGCGATATTACAATACCAGGCCCATTCATCGAATTTTGAGTCAGCAGCATCGAAATCATCGCAAACTGCTGATTGTAGATGAAATGGCTGCCATTACGGGAGGCAGAAATATTGCCGACGATTACTTCGGAATCTCCGAAAGATATAATTTTCATGACACCGATGTCCTCATCCGTGGCGACGTCGCTGCGGCCATGTCCAGATCTTTCGGCATCTACTGGGATTCCCATCTTTCGGAGGAACCACAAAGTGAGCAATTTGAGGACGCCTTTCGCTTGCAGGCTCAGGATTTGCGAATTCTCGACTATGTAGACACAGAGATAGTTCCAAGATTAGCAACTCTAAAAAACCATAGCTGTGAAGATAATTTGTTTGTATCCGACTTTCCCGGAGTCGGCGAAAGCGAACGCTTGGTATTCAAAACCATTGCTCAAGAATCAGCTGCGGCGCGCTCCAGTATTTATGCGGAATCGCCTTACTTAATTTTCAAATCGGGTGGCTTGGAACTGCTCGATCAGCTTACCAGTCGTGGAATCAAAATGCGTTTTTTAACGAATGGACTCTATTCAACAGATGCCTATTATACCGTGTCAGCTCTCTATATGACCCTGACTAAGTTGGCCACCTACCCTTTAGAGTTGCGAGCCTTCCAGGGGCAAGCACCGCCGTCTTTTCAGAATCAAAGGTTTGCAAGTCCGATGCCTTTCGTGCCCAGTCAAAGATGGGGTCTGCATTCAAAACGCGCTATCATCGATAAAAAAACTTCGGTGGTCGGCACCTACAATATTGACCCACGCTCGGCAAATCTTAACTCGGAGATGATTTATATTTGTCGCAACAATCCTGGGCTTGCCGCTGAGCTGGAATCCGATATGAACGCGCGGTGGGATGATTCCCGTGATCTGATCGCTCCGGACGACCAGGCTGTCCTTTATGACAATCTACTGAAGGGCGCCGATACCTCGGCGGTAAGGAAATTCTGGCTTGTTATGCCTTTTTCCTCTCTTTTTGATTTTCTTTTGTGAGTGCTGCTAAAATTTGTGACAGTTCAAGCACAATTGATTGAGTTGGTTTCGGTCTCGTATCGTTGGGCTCAGCGAAGTCGTCTGGGAGGCACTCCGAGGCGGATCTTTACGGGTCTTGGCCAGGGCTTTTTTAATCTGATATTCGAGCAATTGATCGTGATCCTTAATGTGTGGATCGTGGCATGTTAAGCAGATGATTTGTCTCTTGGTTCCCAGGGGAAGAGCAGGGGAAGCCGATGAACGGGTCTCTACAGTCTTTTGGTTCGCCACGGTTGGGCTCTCCGCAGGCTGTGGGCTTTCCATAATTTTGCCAACATGAATGGCAGACAGCGCATGGATATCTGTCTTATGGCAGTTTTCACAAAGAAACTCTGGTATTTCCTTCAGGTTGGGTTGTCCTTTGACGGGAACTTCGCCTAACTTCAACTTATGGCACTGGCTGCAAGCGCCTTGGCTGTTCCCCTCACTAAGGACATGAGGATTGAAGGTCTCGAGGAAATTCCCCAGTCCCTGGTGACAGTTCTGACAAAAATAGCCTTTTACTTTGTAAGGGCCGCCACGCAAATCGCCTGGTCCGGTTGCAGCTTTTCCCTCGCAATGCTCATTCTCGTGGCAAGTCGTGCAACTTGGTTTGTCTATCTGGGGGGCGGGCCAAGCCTTGGGGATCTCTATATTGAGATCCTTGCGATTTTGCAGCGACAGCGCATGCTCAAAGTCGTGGGTCTTGTGGCACTGCTGACAAGCGGCCTCCACATCGGGCCGTACGGAGATAGAGCTAGGTTTGTGGTCCGCTTGATGACAATTGGAGCATTGGGCGTGTTCCGGCGTGGCCATCAAGGGTGATGGCATAAAACCCAGGAAAGAAACGACTATGCTTCCAAGAATCACAGCCCATAGGAACGCAGAGCCGCCAAGATCTTTGTATAGCAGGGGTTGCTCGTAAGAGCGGTGTCTATCGGCCCGAAGCTGGAAGAAAGGTGCCACGATGTTCTCAGATGGTTATCGGGTCAAAGAGCAGTTTAGCTTGCCGGCAAACAGGATGCTCCCTGACTTATGGTGCCGGACAAGGACGTCCATATTGTAAAGGAGTTCAGAACCATCTGCTAATTCTTTATGACCAACATAGATATAGCTCTCCAAGTCGAATTCCGAGCGTACTAAGCGACTGGTGTATCCACCTGTGATGACTTCTGGGGCGAATTCTGCGCAATAAGCGACAGGTTCCAGAAAGCTCTCGCCCTCAATCGTCCATTGATCGATTGGGAAGAAACACACTCCATTAGCGGAGCGATTGGACTCAAGTTGGATCGTTTTGCTTTCGTCTTCGCAGCGCAGGGTATTAACTTCAATCGCTGCAAAAGAAGAGTTTGTGGTGAGAAAACAGATGCTTAAGATAGTAACGCGCAATAGATTTCTCATGAGTAAGACTCCCTGATTCAAGTGGTGCCGCAAAATAGTCATTCTGAGTGCGAAAATCAACCTATAGATAATATGGCTAGGGAGGAGACCAAGGTAGAGGCGATTGGCGAAGAAGTGGATCTCGTATTTTGCCATAATTACAGCATCTTGCAGCTTTATTTTGCGAAAGCTCCCTTGGAAATGTTACAAGGGGAGGTCTAAATCCTTTGGCAATTTGGGAAAGCTCGTGGCTGACAAAATCGGTCCAACTATCACTCGAAGATCCTTGCTGCAAAGTGGAGGCGTTGGCGCGCTTGGCATGGCGACATCTAGGTTTGCCTTTGGGCAAGACTCGTCTTTGAGTCGCTCGGAGGCTCTGTTAGATGGACTGGACCTGGGCGTGGCCAGTGGCGATCCTGGGCAAGACTCGGTGGTTCTTTGGACTCGGGTTCCCCAAGCAGGGCGGGACTTACCGGGCGAAGATGTTTCCGTTGTCGTCGAACTAGCCTCGCAAAGGGATTTTTACGCCTCTAGCCTCGTTCTGCAGGTGGAGGTGTTGGCCAGATTTGTAGACGGGTATTGCCTCAATTTCTTGGCAGAAGGATTGCAAGCGGGTACCACCTACTATTATCGTTTTTACAATGATCGCTTTACGAGCCAACGGGGCAGAACCCGTACTCTTCCACAGGATGCCCAACAAGCAGCACAGTTAAAGTTCGCGGTTTGTTCCTGTCAGAATTTCACTGCTGGTCTTTACAACGTTTACGACGCCATGCTGAAAGATGATGTCGATTTTGCCGTCCATTTGGGCGACTTTATCTACGAAGATGGTGGCGCAAATATTCGTGTTGATTATATAAATCAGGGAATGCCTGTTCACACACTCGAACACTATCGACAAAAATACGCTTTATATCTTTCGGACCGGTCTTTGCAGAGGGTGCGAGCCTGGTTCCCCTGGTTCTATATGTGGGATGACCACGAGGTAGATGATAACTACTCGGGAGTAGAATTTGGCTTGTTGCGGAAGGCGCAGAAAGCTGCGGCCTATCAGGCCTATCAAGAATTCATTCCTATGCGAAGTCGCTTGGAACGCTGGCCTAATGAACAGGTTCATTTGCAAATGTTTCGCGCGGTCAGCATTCCTGGTCTTGCCGAGTTTGTCATGACGGATCTAAGGCAATACCGCAGTCCAAATATTTGCGTGAGCACTCATGGGGCGAAAGTGTGCGATGCCCATAGTGGGCCGGAAAGAACCACCCTTGGAACCTATCAGAAGAAATGGCTCAAGCGCACTTTAGCTGAGTCAACAAACCCCTGGAAATTTGTCTTTAATGAAGTGATGTTTATGCCGGTGCAGATATGGAAAATGCCCGGCATTTTTGCTCGTGAAGCGGGTCTGTTGGCGGATCGCTTTATGAACCTTGATGCCTGGGATGGTTTCCCAGCCGAGCGCGAGGAGTTGCTCGAATTCTATTGGCAGGAGAAGATCAAGAACATCGTCTATTTTACTGGTGACATCCATAACTTTTTTGCTGGGCGTTGCCATCTCGATACGAAGGATGTGCGATCTCCGTTGGTGGCAAGAGAGATTGTTACAGCCAGCATAAGCTCGGCTGGACTAAAGGAGATAGCTGGCAAGGATCTGAACTTTATGGTCGAGCCCTATTTGAAGCTCATGAATAAGCACATGGATTTCGCCGATCTGAGAATGCATGGCTACCTTTCGGTCGCCATAAACCCTGAGGTTTTAGTTTGCGATTTCATGGCGGTTGATACCATCACCTCGTCAAGTTATAGCGTTTCCCAGCTTCATCGGACTCGCGTTCTAAGTGAATTTTAGCGTTTCTCGCCAAGAAAACGCTTTTTTCGGCAAGCCCAACAGCCTGATTTAGAAACTTTTACTCCTCATTTCCCTAAAAATATCAAAAACCGCAAGACTTCTGGCTGTTGCCTGTCTGCTACAATATTTTATGAGCAAAGCATAGGGAGCTTAGAAGTATGGGTATCGCTGAGACGGTCGCTTACAACCGCTTCGTCATCCGCGGATTGTTGATTGTGGTGGGTTTGGCAGCCATTTGTGTCACGCTGTTCGCTGGGGCGGCAGCTTACCTGGTCCATCATTATGCGGCCGAACTCCCCAAAGTTGATGAGGTTATGGCCCAACTGCAAGACAGCCGCTTACCTTTATCTTCCGAAGTCTTTGACCGCAATGGCGAGGTGATAGGCGAGTTCCTTCATGAGCGGCGATATTACGTTCCCCTCGCAAAAATACCCAAGGTCCTGCAACAGGCCGTGTTGAGCGCGGAGGATAAGGATTTCTATCAGCATCCTGGATATAGCGCGGTTAGTATGCTGCGAGCCGCTTGGGCAAATGTGCAGCAACAAAAGGTGTCGCAAGGTGCAAGTACGATCACGCAACAGGTGGCAAGGCTCT
>JBIKVD010000135.1:0-10366 GCA_044357055.1 Oligoflexales bacterium
AAAGGACTTATATCATGCCTGCGCCGCGCGCTCCATGAAGCTAGCTGAGCAATTCGAACAGTTTTCGGATTTAAAAAATGCCTCCTTGAAGCGGGCAGCTATGGCCTTGGACGAGCTAGCAAAAATTAAAGAAGCTGATCCTAGTAGCGATAAAAATCTATATTTCAAAACCTTAAGCGCTGGCGAAATTCGCAAGAAGGCCGCAGATCTCAGGGCTCAAATCAAATCATAGGCTCCCTTCATGTCGATGGCGAACATGCCCTCCGGTGGTATAACCCGACAAGACCAGCGTTTGTTACAGACGCCTCTATGTGACCTCGTTGATCTCGTGGATCACTCAGTACTCGTCCACTTGCAGGCGTCCCTATATGAGGATTTGGAGCGAGCCCAAATAAAGCTTCGCCCGCGTCTATGGCTATCTGATGAATGGTTTTGCCCTGATGGTTTGACCGGTTTTGCTGTACCTTTCTACGTTGGGATCCCCAAAGTCCAAGCGCTTATGCGTCGTTTTGCGGTCCACCCCGAAGGAACGCAAGCCCGCAATCAAATGCAGTACCTTCGACACGAGTGCGCCCACGCCATCGATAACGCCTATCTTTTGCGGCGTTCCAAGCGCCGCCAAAAGTTGTTTGGCAAGCCTGGCACCCCTTATCCCACTTGGTATTTGCCCCTGAGACCCGAGGAGCATTTTGTCAAACATATCACCCCAAGCTACGCGCAAGCTCATCCTGACGAGGATTTTGCGGAATGTCTTGCTGTAAAATTAAATCCCAAAGCTGCGCGAATCGGCAGAAAAACTTCGGAACAGCTTGCGGAAAAAATGGCACTCGTTGACGAGTTATTACAAAGCATCGCTGGAAAAGCCCCCCCCAAGATCGCGCACAGAGAAGTTGATCCCCTCGCAAGCCTGGAAATAAGTCTTGAAACCTGGCTTCGCAGGAGACAACGTCTCGCTTTTCGCAATTGGAAAAAAGCTTGGGATCACCAACTCACCCTGATTTTTCCGCCTCAGCAGGGAGGCCACGCGGCATATCGCATTCTGTCTAAGCACAAAGCCACTCTGTCAAGCCAATTAAAATCAACCACTTCGGCAGATCCGCGTGAAATAAGCTGGTTATTAGACACCCTTGGGCGTCGGACACAGCTGCTAAACCTTAAAACAAATGCCAATCCAGCTAAAGCTCTCGATGCATTGCACCGACACCTTCTATCGGAGGCAAAAACTTATATTCGAGCAAAAGCGCATCATATTGCCCTCTAGTCTCAAGTCGCCAAAGTAAGATGGTATGAGAGCTTTAAAAATCATAGTCCTTCTGCACGCTGATCTTATCCCTCCCCCAGGGAAAAAGACGAATGCAGAACTTGAAAACGTCCCATGGCGCACTGAATATGACGTTATGCAATGTTTAAGTTCGTTGGGGCACAGCGTCAAAGCCATTGGATTATTGGACGACCTTAAGCCATTGCGTGAGGCGATCTGGCGCTATGAACCAGATATCGTCTTCAATCTGTTGGAAGAGTTTGCGGGCCGTCCAGAGTTTGATCAGCATATCGTCAGTTTTCTGGAGTTAATGGACATACCATATACCGGCTGCAACCCTCGCGGACTCATGGTCTCAAGAGACAAAGGTTTAGCGAAAAAAATAATGTCCTATCACCAGATACAAACGCCGAATTTCTCTGTTTTTCCTGTCCATCCTTCTGCCCCTACCCAAGATCGCAACAAGGATTCAGCTCGTTACGGCGAAGATGCCTTGGCCTTTCCCATGATCGTTAAATGCTTAAATGAGGAGGCTTCAAGAGGAATTTCTCAATCTTCTATCGTTCACAACGAGTACAAATTGCAGGAGCGAGTGCAGTATTTACATGAAAAATTTGGTGTGGATGCTATCGCCGAACAATTTATTAGAGGTCGCGAATTTTTTGTTGGTATGTTGGGGAATACCAAACCTCAATGCCTTCCCATATGGGAACTTCATTATCATCGCGCCGCCGATCCTGATGGGGAAATCTATTCTGAAAAAGCAAAATTCTCTTCCTCTTACCGCAAGCGAAAAGGCATCACTTCTAAAAAGGCTCGATTAAATGCTGCTTTGACAGCAAAAATTAAGGGGCTTTGCCGTGAGGCGTACCAGGTTTTAAACCTGACAGGATATTGTCGCTTCGATCTACGCCTGCGAAGCGATGATGAAGTTTTTTTAATTGAGGCCAACCCCAATCCGGATATAGGCGCAGATGATGAGTTCGCCCTCAGCGCTGCGGCCAAAGGGATAAAATATGCTGACCTCCTGACCCGCATTTTGCAGCTTGGGCTAAAGAGTTTGCAGAAAACCTAGAATCCTGGGAAACGGATGCAAGACGATCCTTCAGGAAATAACTTAAAGAAGTACATCTGTGCATTGCCACCCACCGGCGGCGATACTATGATGCCCTAGCTGTAACCCAGAAAGGGCGCCACAATGACAAACACGCCGATCCTCACTCAAGGCCTCCAAGAGACTCCTTTGCTGCCCCCCACGCACTACGGTCAGCACCTAACCATAAAAAGCCTGTCCGACTACGAGACGAAGTGGCAACAATCCATCACGAATCCAGAGTCCTATTGGTCCGAGCGTGCTCGGGATTTACTTACCTTTGATAAGCCTTGGGACCAACTCTTAGACTGGCAGGTTCCCTTTGCTCGCTGGTTTGTCGGAGCAACACTTAATGTCTCAGTCAATTGCCTCGATCGGCACCTCGCAAATCGGAGCAATAAGACGGCCCTAATCTGGGAAGGAGAACCGGGTGACATCAAACGCTACAGTTTTCTGGATTTGCATGAGGCGGTTTGCCGTTGTGCCAACGCCCTGGAAAACCTGGGTGCGCGATCTGGCGATCGTATCACCATCTACATGCCCATGATCCCCGAAGCTGTCATTAGTATGCTCGCTTGCGCGCGTATTGGCGCCACTCACAATGTGGTTTTTGCGGGATTCAGTGCAGAAGCCTTGGCCGAGCGAAATAATGATTGCCAAGCAAAGTTCCTGTTAACGGCAGACGGTCATTACCGTAAAGGTGAACAACTCGCCCTTAAGAAACAAGTTGACGATGCCCTGCAAAAATCTCCTTCGATTGAAAAAACTCTGGTGGTCAAGCGCACAGGACAAGACACAAGCATGAAGGCTGGGCGCGACCATTGGTGGCATGAGGCGATGGAGAAAGTTTCGCCACAACATCAAGCTCTGTCTTTTTCTGCGGAACACCCATTATTTTTACTTTACACCTCTGGCAGCACGGGCAAACCGAAAGGGATCTTGCACACCAGCGCGGGATATTTGCTGGGGGCCTGTAGCACTTTTAAAGATGTCTTTGATCATCGACCTGGCGATCTTTTTTGGTGTACAGCCGACATCGGGTGGATTACGGGTCACAGCTACGTTGTTTATGGTCCTCTTGCGGCAGGGGCTAGCATCTTGATCTATGAAGGTGCACCGATGCATCCTAATCCAAAAAGAACCTGGGAAATCATCGACCGTCACAAGGTTTCGGTTTTTTATACCGCTCCCACCGCCATTCGGGCTTTTATGAAACAAGGATCCGAGGCCCCTGATAGCTGCAACCTAGCCTCTCTAAGATTGTTGGGCTCCGTCGGCGAGCCGATCAATCCCGCAGCGTGGCATTGGTATTACGAGACGATCGGCAAAAAACAATGCCCCGTTGTTGATACTTGGTGGCAAACGGAAACTGGCAGCATCATGATTGCCCCTCTCCCTGGGGTCACGCCCATGATACCTGGATTTGCCACCCGACCCCTTCTTGGTATTGAACCCGAGATCGTCGATGAAACGGGCAAACCCGTGCCGCCCGGACAAAGTGGTTATCTTGTCATTAAAAAACCGTGGCCCAGCATGTTGCGAAATATCTACCAAGATCCAGACCGTTATCAAGCCCAGTATTGGCAACGCTTTCCTGGTATGTACTTTACAGGAGACGGAGCACGAAGAGATGAGTACGGCAATATTTGTATTTTGGGTCGGGTCGATGATGTGATCAATGTCTCGGGCCACCGCCTCAGTACGATGGAGGTAGAAAGTGCCTTAGTTAGTCATCCCCTCGTCGCTGAAGCAGCCTGCGTAGGGAAACCTGACGAGCTCACAGGTGAAGCCATACATGCCTTTGTCACCTTGAAAGGTCATGCCAAGGGAGATTTGCAACTATCGCACCTTTTACAAGACCACGTGAGTCAGAAAATAGGCAAATTGGCTAAACCGAAAGTCATTGATTTCGTGCAAACCCTGCCCAAGACTCGTTCAGGAAAGATTATGCGGCGCCTCCTACGCGATGTCGCTGCGGGCCGTGCCCTCTCGGGTGATACCTCCACCTTGGAAGACCTGCAGTCTCTGTTGTCATTACAGGAAAACAGTCAAGAAACATGATCCCGAGATTGGGGTTTTGAGTCATCCTCCTGAAATAACTACCTGTAAATAAAGACAAAAAATCTACTCAAAGCTCAATGATTCCTTTTGACTCAATTTCCAAAGAATAAATTGGCTTATCGGCCAAATTGCGCTATAAGGGTATTCTCTGTTCTTAGGACCCTCCCTCCAAGCGATTGGATAGCACGAATATCCTTGAACGTGGTGGCAAAAGAGGTTTCAAGAAACCAAGTTTCTCATTTGATAAGGAGCCTGCAATAACATGAAAAAACTCTTAACCCTCAATGCACTTGTGGCTGCAACTTTTAGTTGCGGCAATCAAGGCACAGACAGCCAAAGCAAAGGCCTCGATACCTTCCAATCAAACATTGCCTCCGAGAGCCTCGCTCTCGAAGACGTCGAGAATATGAAAATTCTCCCGAATACCCATGTCCCTAAAGGGATTTTGATCAGCTACGGCGGTCCCAACTACCGCAGCGTAAAGGAAATGTACCAAATTATTCGGAAAATAAACGCCACGGATCAATTGCAAGGCTTAGAGGGCTACAAGCAGGAAATCACGCTTCTGGTTGGAGTTCGCAAGGCCAGTGATTTCCTAGCTCTGAAGGCAAAATTGCATCAGGATGGCTTGCTTAACGACCAAGAACTCACTGCCGATAAAATCCCGTCTTTGCAAATGATCGAGCAAATATTGGACGGTTTTGACCTGTGGATGCAGGACTGGGGGGAATTTGCGGCTGTAAAAGGCAAGGGAAACGATGACCCATGGCAATATGCCATCATGGATGTGGGCAGAGGCCGAGGGATTAGGCCTTCTGTGTTAGCAGACATTTTCGATATCTCCTTCTTGAAAGTCACTTCTAAGTCGGAAGCGGGCAGCGGGAACTACGGTGGTAATCTGGAAGCGACCGTAGACGGCATCTTCTATTTTGGTGACCGTTTGACAGATTTGGAAATCCGCGATCACCTCCTATCCAGAACGGACGAGGCCATAGAACTGCACACCAACTGGTTAAATGTGGGCCACGTAGACGAATTCTTGACTTTTATTCCCTCGGCTAACAACGCCTGCGGCTTCGCCATGCTGCAAGCTAGCCCTATTCGCGCCATCAATTTGCTTCTGGCCCACGAAGCTAAGGGCGACCTGGCAACGAAATTCCCCCTCTTTTCGGAAGGACTTTCCAAAACAGATCTGGCTCTACTGCTTAAGGACCCCACGGCAGCTGCTCCCTTTGTCAGCTCAGATTTCACCGACGAACCCCTTAGCCCTGTTGTCTGGGATAAATTTACCACTCCCCTTGGCAATCTTGTGGCTATAAACATCGCGGCCGCCAGAATCATTGAACAGAATGCGGACAAACTAGAAGCCTCTTTCAGCTGTGCGGGCCAAAACATTGTCGAAATTCCACAATTGTTCAACGCTTCGCGAAGAAAAGTACCAAATTCAGATGACTTTATCTTATCTGGAGCTCAGTCACTGTTTCAAAATTCAGCCAATATGGTCATGTTGAGGGACCACCTAGCCGTTCCTCTGCCAACTTTGAGCGAGAACACGCCGGTCATGGAAGCCTTACAAGACGACCTTATGGGTCAGCTAAGCCCGCATGTGGGAGCAGCCAACATTCATTTTATTGATGTGGGCTACTATCACGACCGTGTCGGCGCCGTTCACTGCGGGACGAATGTTCTTCGGGAAATCGACATGCCCTTTAACTTCTGATGGCTGCTACAGGTAAACGCGGGCGTAGAGATTTTTTATTCCAGTAAATATCTGCGACCGCGAACGACCCTGTTAAAGGCCATGGAATTCGTTAATTCGCGCCCATAAAAGGCGCTTAGCTCATCCTGACGACGAGCGAATTTGTCAGGGAGATTTCCCAGCGAATCAATGCGGTGAATCTGTGTCATAGAGATTCGCAGGCGATCACCGTCTAAATGTGTCCGGTATTCCGTATCACTTTCACTCAAACTGCCAACACTGCGAAGATTCAAAGTTATAAACAGCTCTTCGCGTCCTAAACCTTGCATGATTTGTCCAAAGCTTTTGACTGCCTTACCCGCTTCCAGTTGTTTGAAAATCTCTGCCCGCAAGTAAGGACTTCCAGTTAAGTAATGGAGGTGTAAATAACCCCCTTTCAGTTGCAAGTGCAATTGACAGCTCATAGGATCTTTAAAGACTTTGCGGAGAGCCAAAGGCAACTGGACCGAATCAACGAGAATAGAGACTTTCTTTTCGTTTTCAGGTGACAATCCCTTTCCTCGCACGTCGAAAGAGAAATCGTCCTCTCTTTCCCCTCCCGTGTGTCCTGCCGGCTGGGTTTCGACTATCGCTGAATTGGGCAGCAGCAAGTCCGCATAGCGGCTATTCACTTGATTCCCCTGGACCTCAGGAATCTTTTCCAAACGGGACGCTGGGGCCACCCGCTCTCGTTGCTGGGCACTTGAGACCGATTTTCCTGCTTTCTCGGCAACACGCGGGGCAGAGCCCAAAGGACTTTTCGGTCTTGCTGACTCGAACGTTCTCATTTCTATTGCCATCGATGCTCGGGATAACTTGGGCTTATGCAGCTCCAACGACCCGGGAATGAGGTACGACGCCCAGGTCAAAATGCCAAAGACGAAGCCATGCAAAACAAAGGAAATAAAAAGAGATAGATTGGAATAACGTACGGCTTCTGCCCCCCATCGAGGCACTATAACCTTTCCTTACCATAGAGCCCAAAACGAAAAGTTAATGGGCTAACTCAAGCCAAAAAAGCGCGGTTAGACTTTTGCTGTTAAAAAGCCTCGACCTGACATTCAATTTTAGGAAGGATTCGGATAAAGTAACCTTGTGTGATCCTGAAAAATCGAAAAACCTAGCTCTCCTGGTGCCTGTGTATCGTTTACGACCCAGTCTCCTATGCCTTTTAGCAGCAACTTCGTTGACCTGCAAAGATGGCAATTCGCCTAAGCCCACAGAGGAATCCAAAGAGCATCTGCTGCGTGGCAATGAAGGCTCGGGAGTGAGCGGGGGAGACCATCTCTATCAGCTCTTTTTTGAAGGCAGAAAAATGGCGGAAGGAAAACTCGCCAGACTCGTCACTCTGGACCGTCTTCCGCCCCTCTATCCTTCCCATGTGGAAGAATGGTTCTTCCAATTTAGAAACGATCTGCTAAGTGACTTTCAAGGGACGGAGATATTCTGGATCCAAGAGGAACATCCGCTCAAAACCTGCGCGCTGACAGGAAACTACCAATCAGCACCTATTCAATTATCTCTTGCAGGCTGCAAGCATATTCGCACCGCGGATGAAGTGGTAAAGCTCTTGTTTCACGAGCTTAGTCACCATTTTCAAGCCAACGAAGAGCTTGCTACCGAACTAGGTGTCAGCCTCTTCGATGCCCACGAACATGTTTGGCCGGCGGAAACGAGGATTTCGAGTTGTCAGACTGCCGATATTTTTTCTCCGACAGACAAACTATGTTTTGAGTTCGTGGACTTAAAGGATG
This sequence comes from Oligoflexales bacterium, assembly GCA_044357055.1. GTDB lineage: Bacteria > Bdellovibrionota_B > Oligoflexia > Oligoflexales > JBIKVD01 > JBIKVD01. The sequence continues at coordinate 7,908 of JBIKVD010000135.1, forward strand.
CGGAAACCGTACAAAAACAATGTGAGGAAGGCTGGGGTACTTTGTCCCCAGGGTCTTGGTATCGCTCGGCATGCCCGCAAACGAATCTATTGGCGGGCTGTCATTTTACCAAAGAGTCTTCGAATTTGCCTTTTCAGTTCGCAAATCGCTTCGCCTCTTATCTACTTTGGTTCTATAAGCCAACCCAACTCAATCGACTGGAAGCAAATCTTTGCGGCGAGCAAACCTACATCCAGGTATGTGACGACCGAAAGAGACTCGTCCCTGATTTTTCGGAAAATCATTGCGACGCGTCGGAAGAGTCTAAAGAGGAGTCAGAACGGAAATTCTGAGTTCGCCGACATTCCCACAACCACCTGTCCCAGACAAGGTGATTTGGTTAATGGCGGTGGGCGCGCCTAGGCCGATCTTCATATCAATATACTCGACATGGATAGGAGCGCTTTTAACCGCAGTTGGCGAAATACTAATCGACACTAGCTTTTTTGGATCTATATCAGGGGAGAGGGCTTTAAATAGAAAAGTGACCGCGGTAGAGGTCGTCCCGCACAAACCCGCAGCGGCAAAACTTCCGGAGCTCACTGTGAAGGTCCCATCCCGATCTATTTCCAAGGTACCATGATCGGTATAAGAGTCTGCGGAAGCAGGTGCAAAATTCCTTATAGCCCAAGTCCCCGTGAAATATGCAGGCAGGGAGAAAAAAGCTGGATGCTTCTCAATGGCCGCAATCGTAGCAGGATTGCCAAAGCTATTCTTTACAGACAAAGTCATGCTCAGCAGACTTGGCAACAGCCAGTAAACTAATATTGCAAACTTTCGCATGAAATCCCCTTTTATTTAGAGCAATCGGTACTCCTTAACATAGGAGAACTCAAGTTGTCCAAGCGTACTTTACAGCGGACACTGTACCAGGACCCCTTAAAAGAGGATTCCGGCATTAAGCATTAGGAGTTGCATCGTCGTCGTGCTGCCCATGGTTTTCGACAACTTGTTAAGATCATCTTTAGTTTCTGCAAACTGAGGATCGTCCTCGTAGCTAGCATTCAGTTTGCTTGCAGAGCTACTGGTCAGAGGGACACTAAAGCCAATCCATTGACACCCCAGAGTGAAATGATCCGTGATCTTCCATTCGTTACCGAGCCCCATTTGACCCACAAAGGAACTGGAGGCGATTTCTCCTTCGGCGGAGACATCAGACAATTGGCTGCGTGCATGAGCAGCAATGCGTAGGGATCGATGGCCGAATCCGCCACTTAAATAGAACGACTGACCTAGAAAATATTGAGCTTTGATCGAGAGGTCTTGACCTGTCACATCAAGTTTCTCTGTTTCGATGTATTCTGCCTTATAATCATTGGAAAAGTCCCGATAGGAGTGGACAAATTCTCCAAGGATTTTAAGATTTGGGCGAAAAAGGTACCCATAGCCGACTCCATATCCGGGAATCGAACCATGGGCTAGCCCAGCGGTGAAAAAGGCATTGTGGGAATTCTTGGTAGACGTCTGGGCATTCAACGCAGACCAGGGCATTAACAAGGATAGACAGAAGCACATCAAATACAGTTTAAAACTCGTCATCATCGTCGACTCCTTTAGGTGCAGGGCAGATTTACTATAGAATATGGGGAGAATTCCTGGCGGGATATGGCTTCCCAGAGCCTACTAGGGATTGTTGTTGTCAAACCTGACAACAGAATGGATGTAGAGCCTTTTCATCGTTGCCCATACCTTGAGAATTGCCTAACCTAAGTACAAACATCTTTTTTCATTCTTGAGGTCGGCATGTCCGCAAAAGTTCCAATCGCAGCTTCTGAAGCTCGTCGTTCAAGCCACGAATCCAAGCCCTATTACCTCAAGACTCTGGCAGATGAGTTTACTCGTTTAAAAAAGAAGAATATCCGCTACAGTCTCCGGGGCTTTGCCAAAAAACTTGAAGTCGATGCGGCAGCCCTCTCAAGAATCATGAATGGCAAAAAGCATCCTTCCGAGACTCTCGTTAAGAAATTTCTTGCAAACATTCCTATGCGCAACTATGAGCGGCAGAAATTCCTGCAGTCTGTGGTGGAAGACAAAGCTTATAAAGCGTTGACCGATAGACTAAACGTTGATTCCCCCATTTGCGACTTACCTGACCAGGAATTTGACCAAATCCAAGATCTCTTGCATTTCTCAATTGTTGAATTGACTTTTTTGAGTGATTTCCAACCGCGTATCCCTTGGATGGCGCATCGCCTGGGCCGCTCCATATTTGAAGTTCGCGTGGCTACCGAGCGCCTCCTGAGGATGGGGGTATTGGGCTACAAGGACGATCAGCTGGTGAAGATAAGCGATAAGATTTTTGTCAACCGCGGTGACAAACGACCTAGCACAAAAAGAATAAAAGCTCACCTAGAGCAAGTTTTTCGCCAGCTACAATCAGCGGTCAATGGTGTTGAGCGCGAGCATCGCATCATGACCTC
>JBIKVD010000137.1:0-10361 GCA_044357055.1 Oligoflexales bacterium
CTCACCGATCTCCAGCTCTTCCAAAATAGAAGGCAAAACGATGTCCGCCGGCACACCCTCAAGTTGAGTGCTGGCTCCTAGAGGCATATAGAATTTCTGAATGGTAATCTTGATCGATCCTGGTTGACCAGGGATCTCAGAAACATTCTGCACCGTCCCCTTGCCAAAAGTGTGGGAGTCACCGATGATCACCCCCCGATTGTGATCTTTAATGGCACCCGCGAAAATTTCACTAGCACTTGCAGACTGCTTGTTAATCATAACGATTAAGGGTCCGTCATATAGAATCGCCTCGTCGTCATCCGAATAGACATAGGGCTCACCTTCTAACCCCTTAACCTGAACGACGGGTCCGCTTTCAATAAAAAAACCAGCTATCTTAATCGACTCTTCTAGGGCGCCACCGCCATTGGATCTCAGGTCTACGACGATCGCATCCACTTTTTGCTCTTTAAGCTTGGTAATCTCTCGCTTCACATCTTCGGACGAGCTCTTGTATCCCTTCTTCTTGTCCTGTCTGCCTTGAAAGTCAAAGTAGAACGAGGGAAGATCGATGACACCGATTTTTCGCACCTCGATCTTACCTTCGCGATTTTTTGCATTCACATTGTAGACGAAGGATCGCGCAGCCTTGTCTTCGAGTTCAATCTGCTCACGAGTCACGGGGACCACGAACTTGGAAACGCCTGCCTTTTCCTCGCGAACAATGGTTAACCGGACTTCGGTTCCGCGGGGACCACGTATCAACTTTACGACTTCCCGCACATCCATGTCGATAACATCAACCGGAGTGCCCTCTCCTTGCGCAACCGCAATGATTTTATCCTTATCCTTCAATTTACCCGTTCTGGCGGCGGCACCCCCAGGTACAAGACTCTGAATGGTTGTAAAACCGTCTTCGCTATTAAGAACGGCTCCGATGCCCTCGAGGGACAGCCTGTTGCCGATGCGGAACTCCTCGATTTCGTCCTCAGTAAAATAGTCGGAATGGGGATCCAACGATGTTGCTGCCGCGTCGAGGAAAATCCCATACATATCGGAAGTCGTTCGTTCGTTGTTTCGTTTGGCCTGGAGCTGAAAGCGTTTGTGCAGTTTTTCTCTGATCTTCTTCGGGTCATCGCCCGCATTTTTGAGTTGTAAGTGCAGGAATTTGATTCTCTTGCGCCAGCGATCCTTCAATTCGGTGGCGTCAATGCCCCATGCTAAATCTTTCCGATCGATGACCATATGCTCGTCAATCGTAAAGTCATGTTCAGAATCAATTAACTTCGAAATGACTGGCATGACTTCGTCAAAACGTCGGTTAAAACGCTTCATGATCTCCGTTACTGGTTCACATTGATTCTTGCCCAAAAAGTCATCAAATTTCTTCTCATATTTTCCAGCGAACTCGTCAAAATCCGCCTTTATAAAATACAGTTTCCCTGGATCTAGTATCTTGAGGTACTGGTCGAACATTCTCTGGCTTAGCTCATCATCAAATGTCTGAATCGAAAAATGATGTTTCAACAAGACGGCTACGACCTGTGAGGACCTTGCGCAGTCCAAAGACTGCGCCAAGAGCTGGGAGCTCGGGAACAGTCCCTGGGTTACTAAGAAAAAAAGCCAAAAAATCCCGGCACCACGGCCACCATAGCTCGGCAGGGAAGAACTTAACTTACTCAAGCTCATTGACTCTCCATCATTGGCCTTAGGAAACCACCATTTGTCCATTCATGAGACACAACCTCGATTATTATTTCACAGCTTTCAACAAGTTTCACCATACTTGCACTGGGTGAAAACTACCTGCACACGAATAGCAAAAGCCGCCATAAAGGCGGCTTAAAGGTTTTTCTTTTTTTACTGGTGGTCCAAAGAACCCATTTGAAAATAATTCGACCGGTCGCCCGGGCTGCAGGATCAAAAAACAGAAACTTGGGGTATCTCATCTTCGTCTTGGTCTGGCTTCAAATTCCTAGCTTTGGAAGGTGCTGAAAGGTCCCAGGAGCTGTCGTCAGAGTCAAAATCAGAATCTGAGTCGGTTTCTGAAAAGAGCGCTTTTTGACGTCGGCGACGTACCAGACCTAAACCGCCTAACAGGACTGCAATGAATCCAGTCGCAGCACCGCCAACAATCAGGTGATCAAATCGTCCAGAAGGCTGGCCGTTCACACTTATGGAGGTCATAGAGGTCCAGGCTTGGGCCATCAAATCTGGCTGGGCACGAAAGCGATCGGCGAGATCGGTGTAGGTCAGCAAAAATTGCTTTTCTTCCCCTGAGATCAGCACATTCATTTGCATCATTGGGAATTGCCCAACCGTCATGGAAGCATAAACGATGAGTCCATCTTTCGAACCTCGAAAATCAAAAAAACTATGTTCCAACACTTGGTAGTCTGAAACAAGAGTACTCGCGCCAAAGCTCTTTTGGAGTTCAGTTTTGAGTTCTGTAGCCCTTTGCTCATCAATCACAGAGGGGTTGTGAATGGTCGAAACCGTGATATTTCTCTGATATTTTGGCGTATCATAAACTTTTTTCTTCGGATCTTCTTCTGGCTTTGGCTCAGACATAACTAAGGACATGTTTTGCGCATTGGCCTGGACGATCCAACCTGTGGGCGGGACCATGCTCATGCTCAAATGCTCCAACACAACTGGTGTACCGTCCGCGATAAACTCTCGGAATTCGCGACTTGACTTTGATTCTTGAGAAGTCTCTTTCAAGGGCATGGTTGGGCCAACGGCATCTTCGCAAAAAGCGAACTGAGCACTGAGACTGGCTTGGGTAAGAAGAAGATAGGAAAAAACATGACGATAAAACATGGCAACTCCACAACAGCTAAAGGTCAACAACAATGGGAACATAAAACCGGCATATAAATACCGGATTGATATTAATGTTATAACATATTATAAAAATAGTCAACTTTATATTAAAAATATATAATATCTCTTAATAATTCATATACTTATAACACCCCCCTCCTTAGGGTAAGGCTCTTACAGAGACAGCTCTGAAATAGATTCTGCTGAACAAGCCCAAGATCAGGGCCGCGAAGAAAAAAGGAGGAGACATAACTTGACCTTCTCCGAGTGCAAGCTATGCTTTCCTTCTGCAAAGCTCAGAAAAGGACGAATTTCATGGCCCAGAAGACCGAACGACTCTTTCGGGTCAAATTTTTAGAGAAAGAGACCCAAAAACCTACGGAATTGGTGGTGGAAGAGGTCTACTCAAGCGAATTTGTTGGACTTGTGACACTTTCGGGCTTTGTGTTTGACGATCAAAAGAAGTTTGTCATTTTACCCGAGGAGGACGAAGCGCGAAAACGCTTTGGCAAGACCCTGAAGTTACATATCCCTTTTCATCAACTGGTGTTTGTAGAAGAATTCGCCCCCGCGGTCGCCGATGTTTCTCACCTTCCTTTTGTCCGGCTTGCTGAGACTGAATTGGATTCTTGAGATTGTTTGAAAGAAATTGAATAAGAGCAGCTATCGCAAATTTACTGCACAAGCGCTGCCGTCCCAAAGATGGCTTTTAGATCATTGTCATCAAAAGTCAAGCCTGCACCAAAGTAGTAGTTTAGATCATCTTGCTTACCGGTGTCTGGGTCTGTTCGCGTTATGTCATCCACTCCCGCCAACAAGTAAATGTGATTGTAGAATAAAACACTTGTGTAAGCCTTCAAATGGGCTACACGACGTTCAGGATTATCCTTCATTTTCCAGTCGAAGGCTTCAAAAGTAAATTTCAAACGATCATCAAGAAAATACAAGTCGCCAGCAAATCCACCTGTGGTCTCAAAAAGGCCAAATCTGACTTGGGCAAAGTAGAAACGACGGCCGTATTGTAAATTGATGCGCAAAGCATCAAGGCTCTTTTCGTTCTTCTTTTGCACGGTCCTGCCCTCGGAATCAACAGCATCAGGATAGGTGGTGGTCGTGATCTCATCCTCTTCACGGTCAGTCAGGCCAACGAGAAAGAATTTGTCCGGCCTGGTACGAAAGAGCATATTAAAATAGTGCTGAGAAGTACTGTCACTGCGAAACTCGTTGTGATAATCCACCGTAATCTGCAGCTTGGTTGCTGGGGCAAGCACTTCTCGAATGTCTTTTATAGCACCTTCGATCTCAACGAGTACTTTGTCGTCATTGACCAGTCTGCCCAAACTACCTTGACCTTCGTTAATTTTCTTTGCTACCCCTTTGACTTCAACCATCGAGTCATCAAGATTGGCAATAATCCGGTCGATCTTCCCCCGATTCTCGTCGTCGAGGAGATCCCGAAGGGAAGCGGAAACCAACCGCAAGTCGTCGCTCGCCACCTTCACATTCTTCACGATGTCGTTGAGTTCACCTTCATTATTTCCCAGGACTCTACGTAGTGTGCCTGTTGTTTCATTAAGATTATCAATGAGGCTCGTGAGTCCCGCCTTATTTTGTTGAGAAACCTCACGTAGATCTGCCGTAAATGTCCTCACGTTTTGTAATATGTCTTCGACCGACCGCTTTCCTTCTTCGGTTCCTAACACGTCTGCGAGTGTAGAAGTAACCTTCTTGACATCTAGCGCAATAGAACCGACAATTTTCATCAGCGCCTGCAAATCGGCACTGCTTTCAGCCACAGGAATAAAGCCACCATCTTTTATGAGTTCGCCTGAGTCGGCTGGGCGAATGATTTCTAAGAAGACATCCCCGAGAATTCCCTTTGTTCTGATCTCAATGGTTGATCCTACTGGGATCTGCACATCCTTGCTGACTTCCAGATCGATGCGGGTGCGATTGTCCTGCAAAGCATAGCTGACAACTTTACCCACCGTGACCCCGTTAGTCTTAACCTGGGTCTTGGGAATAACTCCCTTGGCGTCTTGGATAATAGTGTAGTATTTCTTAACGGCGTCTCGTTCGAAGCTGTCTGGCGACAAGACGAAAAGCATGTATGCAAGAGTGCCTAACGCGACAATCGCAAATAGGCCAACTTTGAATTCGGCGGTCAATCCCTTCACAACACCAACCCTATCCTACAAATCTGCCAAACGCTGTCCATAGCCGAATCACACTTCTATATTTCGTCCACTGATGCCATCTGTATCGGTAGACTTCATCGACACTTGAAAAAAACGTTCCAAATATCCTAAGTCCAATTATCTCCTAAAGGAACTCCATTGGTCCTTCGACCTTACCGGAGAAAAACTGCCTAACCACAGGATCTTTGGTTTTGCGAAAAATTTCCGGCGACCCCTCAAGAATAACACGACCTTTGTAAAGCATAATGATGTTGTCTGCAGTCGCAAGAGCCGCCTTCAAGTCATGGGAAATAACTACCGAGGTAAGCCCCGCCGTTTCCCGGCTCAACTGCACAATGAGCTCATCGATCATTTCTGAAACCAATGGATCCATGCCCGTCGTGGGTTCATCATAAAGAATGATTTTGGGCTTGGCTGCCAAGGCCCTCGCCAAACCGACCCTCTTCTTTTCACCGATCGAGAGTTCACTCGGATTTTTCTTTTCATAACCAGACAGGCCGACCTGGCTCAAAACCTCCGTAACGCGGTCTGACATCCACTGATAAGATTCGCGCCGGTGCTCGCGCAGGGGAAACATCACGTTTTCTTGTACTGTCATGCTGTCAAAAAGCGCGGCATGTTGAAACAACATACCAAATTTTTGCCGGTATATCCTTAATTCATGTTTATTCATACTGACGACATCTTCGCCGTCCACAGTAATTTTCCCTTCCGTCGGCTGCAACAGTCCCATTATATGCTTAATGGTGACAGATTTCCCTTCCCCAGATTTGCCAAGTATAAAAGTGATAATTCCGGCGGGGATCCTTACATTCAAATGATCCAGGACAACCTTTTCGCCAAATCTCTTTGTCACATTCTCAAAATAGATCATCCGTATCACCAGTAAAATTGAACGTACGTAATAACAAAATCAAATCCAAGTATGGTCAATAGTGTAAAAACCACAGCATTCGTGGTTGCTGTCCCTACTCCCTTTGCCCCACCCGTTGCTGTCAAGCCTGCCCTGCAGGCTATGGTCGCGATCAAAAACGAAAACACTAAGGCTTTTTCTATACCTTTCCGAAGATCCTCTCCATCAACCAACCAATTAATCCTTTCGATAAAAACCCCTTGATCGACATCGAAAATCATTACCCCCGTAATAAAGGCACCTAAAGTACCGACGAAGGAAAAAATAACAACCAACAAAGGGATGACTAAAAGAGAGGCAATAATACGTGGCACCACTAGGTAGCTGATAGGATCGACACCCATGGCTTCCATGGCATCAACCTGTTCATTGACTTTCATGGTCGCAATTTCCGCAGTCATAGCGGAACCAGCTCGCCCCGCAAGCAAAAATCCCACCAATAATGGAGAAAGTTCCATGGTCAAAGCTTTGGCTGTCGCGCCCCCAAGCAAAGACTCGGCACGAAAAATTTCGAAAATACCGCCAATTTGCAAGCCAAAAACCGCACCGACAAAAAAACCGGTCAATATTATGATGCTTAAGGAATGGTTCCCCAGGAATTCGAGCTGCTGGAAAAGCAGACTCCGACGAAAAGGGGGCGAGAATGTCTGTTGCAAACTTTCTTTAACGAAACCAACATATCTTCCTGCCGCTGTCATTTGGTCGATGATCGTCAACCCAAGTATTTCGATCCAGCGCATGGTTCGTGTCATCTATTCACCCAGCCGAGCAAGACATGTCTGTAGCAATAACAATACCATAGCGCGAATGGATTGCCCATGGGGTCTAGCAAGCAAAGGGCTGACTTAAAAAGATCCAACGTAGGTTGTCAAGGATGCACTATCGAGCAGAAATCTGGCGTGAAAATTCCCAAATAGCGGTTCCGGAAGCCAAATCATGGCTTACCTCAGGAAACTCCAACCAACTAGAAATGGGGCATTTGTGCTTCGAAAAATAAGCCCGCAAGAGTGCCTTTGACGCCACTTCTTCTTGAAGACGAGAGGAAAGTTTTGCCGAGATGCCGCAGACATGAGTTCCCTGATCCTCCGGCAACACGGAAAGATTTCGGTTTAACAAAACATTAAATTGCCTAATCCCCAACTCTTCCAACCCATGCTCGTGTAAGAAACATAGCTCGTGGCAACCCGCCAAACTCGGAGTTGTGATTAAGAAATAAGCAGCACTATCAGCTCGCATTTGCGCACTGACATGAGCGCAAAGTTGGTTAATGCCAGCAATGACCCCTTCTGAGAGGACCACAAAATCAAAGAGTTTTTTCACACTTTGCAGGCCCGCAAAATCAATTAATTGGCTAATCGCCTTTACACCAGGAGCACTTTTTGGAATTTTGAATTTCGTAAAAAGAGCCAGTGGTTTCACTAATATCTGGACAAATCGTCGGTTGACGAACTCAGCCAAAATTTCTGGACGCTTTAAAAAATCCACGGCATTGGTCGCGGGGGGAGTATCTAAAACCACGAGATCATATTTGGGATCCTGTAAGGTTTCGGCAAGCTTTGCCAAGGCCAAGTATTCTAAGGGTCCGGAAATAACTTCTGCGGCGGATTTATAGAACGGGTTGTCAAAAATGGTTTGCCTCGATACGGGATCCTTAATAAATCTCTTCACCATACGATCAAAAGTCTGTTTTTGGTCTATCATGGCAGCAGATACAGACCCAATGGCCTTCTCCTCGCTAAGCTGTTGAGCAAAAATCGGCGAAAAATCACCTGTCAGGGTTATGCCTAAGGCATCTGCTAAACGCTTTGCGGGATCGATGGATATCAATGCTACCCTGCGGCCCTGACGGGCAGCCAAGACACTCAAGATGATGGATGAAGTCGTTTTACCGACCCCACCTGGGCCGATGAGGGTGATCAGTTTCTTGCTCTTAAGCAACTCAATCAGGGGTTGGCTAACTTGATTCATGCACCCCCCCGAGGAAACATAAACTCATGCAGATTTAAAGCGGGATTTGCATCTATCCCGCCCAGATCTTCCGACCAAAGGACCGGGGGAGCATCTTTACCTTGGGGAAAGGTATATCGCTCCCATGCTTGCTGGCTGAGTCGTCTAATCTCGTCGATCCATTTCTGCATTTTCGGCTCGTGCTGTATTGCACAGTAAGCCCAAAGAGGGACCCTAAGGGCCAGAAAACTCTGCGCCGGGGAAAATAGCTGCCAAAACTTGGTCCAGAATTCCATGGTTTCTGACATAACCAAGGGTTGCAATAATCCTGTGACCACGAGAGCCGTGTCCGATGGATCGCGCAAGGCGGCAATAATTTTCTCCGCTTCCTGGGCAATCCTCCCACCTACGCCTGAATCTATAATACCCTGCGGAGTTTTTACCAGGCTGAGGAAATGGCCACTGGCAAAGCCATCCCAGATAACCAAATTATAGCGATCGCGTTTGAGGAATTGGATCAACTCGCCCAGAAACAGGAGTTCATTAAATCCAGGAATGGTGTGGAGAAATTTACGCAGAAAATCAGCTTGAAATAGCTTTTTAGCTACAGCACTTGAAGAAAATTCCTGATTGATAAAATCTCGGAAAGTCTGCGCAAAGGTGATATTTTTTATGGTTAAATTGCTAGGATAGGCACACCGATCGGTTAACGCCGTCAATCTACCTGCATAGTGATTCTCAATTAAGAGTACATTGCGGCCGGCCTTAGCCCCAGCCAGAGCGAGTGCCAAGGAAGTGATGGATTTTCCTGTGCCGCCCTTGCCAGTGACGAGGATGAGACGGCGCGACAACACACTTTCAAGAAGTATGGGTCCGTCCTTGAATCTTGTGTCAACCCGCTCTGTTAATCCATCGGTCACCGCTAACATTCAGCTATCGAGGCGACTATTGGTCGGCATCAGCAGATTTCTTTCCAGATTTTCCATCAGAATCAGACCCGGATTCGAGTTTCTCCTGATCCTTAATGCCTTTCTTGAAATTCTTAATGCTCTCGCCAATAGCTCCGCCTAATTTCGGCAGTTTATTGACGCCAAAAAGCAGGATCACAACCCCGCCAATGACCAGCCACTCGATTCCACCAGGCAACATCATAATAAACCCCTTTTGTCAGCTTTACGTGACCACACGCATTCTATTGTATTATCCAACCAAGTCAATCCTGTCCCTCTTGACCACAGCTTTGGCACTGGGCGGTATAATGACCGATGCGACATAATAACGAGGCAACCCGCTGCCCCGTATGGCTCGCTCTAAAGCATCATGCATTCCCAAGCGATCTCTGGACTGTCTAGCCTCCTCGCGAAAGGATTGCAAGGATCCATGTTCACCAGACAAACTTAATTGCGAGGTATCGTAACTCAGCAGGTAGGGCCTTTGTTCAGACATGTCAGCCGCGACTCCCCAATACCTTAACTCTTTTCCATTTTGGAAATGGATCACGACCTCATTATAAGGTGAAATGTCATTTTCTGATCCTAACACCACTGGACGGGCCTGCCCAAAATGTCCGCCAGACATGGATTGTTTTTTACGATCAAAGAGTGAGAAAGCAATGGAAATACTTTCCAGGCAGGAGAACTCCTCCACAGCCCGTACGAGACTAGCAAATAAATCCCTAATCTCATCTGCCGTAGTGGTTTCTCCACTGGAAAGGGAAGATAGTGATCGTTGCACAATCAACTGATACCAAAGCATGGCATTTAATCGTTCACGATGCTCGGGAGCTCCTAAGAGCTGCGAATACACGAGTAAATATCGCGAAGCTCCTAAATTGACGCCCAAATACCACACGCTCTCCCTTGAAGTTCTGGGCTTGCCAAAATGCCAAATTTTCATCCACGGCAATGGTTCGAGCTGAATGGCACCAGGGCTAAACGTCAAATCAAGACGGGCGCGCTCATCTTCCGATGATACCTTGGCTTGGTCAATTTCCTGTTGTGCATGGACCGCACCCTTCTGAACCAATAACACTCCTAGCTGAGAGCCAAAGACGTCCAACTCTACTCGCCGCTGAATATCTCGCCCCTTTTGTTTCTCCTGTACGCCCTCCAGGAATAAAACCCCGACATTTCCATCCAAATACTTTATGGGTAGAATGGCGTTCATCGCCAAGTTTGCAGATCCCGCGCGCGACGAGACTTGGGACCCTGTCTTAGAACTTATATGTGAGCCTATCGTTAGGGCACTCAGCTTTGTCCCTGAATAATCTGCCCCAACTTTGGAATCTTCTCGCATCACGAGAGTGGACTCCAAATCCAATTCTACTAGGGTCGGAGAAGTGGATACCTGGGTTGCAGTATCAATGGCAAACGATGAGTTTTGACCAGACGAATCAGCGCCATTGGCCTCATTCTTTGACACACGAACGACATTACCGGCCCAAGGCGCATCAGCAGCTGGCAAAAACAATGTCGATCGCACATTAAAATAAGGTT
>JBIKVD010000009.1:0-29711 GCA_044357055.1 Oligoflexales bacterium
ATTTGTTTCTGTAGGGATTAGATTGTCAAACGGATCTATCTTGTCGGTGCAAATCTCGGAGGAAGAGCTTGCCATCCAACAACCTAGATCTTTCACAATTCCGCCAGACCTGACCATTGAATCCTGTTCGTTTACCTGGACCTTAGGTAATCTGTCCAAACTATTTTTTCGGCCGGACACTTTGCAGGACGCTTTTTCCGGCGATTGCCTCGTTGATTTAGCCAGCAATCAAATCATCGTCAGTGCTGGAGATTTCGATCTGTATAATTTCAGGGTGAACATCGATCAGAAAGCGCTTAGCCGCTTTGATTCTATGTATTTGTCTATGGCAGCTCAGCCAAAGTGTGGCAAGGAAGTTATGACTCCTTTGGCGAACACAGTATTTCAAGGCAGTGTCGATAATGATAGTGTCATGCAGATAACCCTCGAAGTCCTTTGCCAAGTTTCGCCAACTTTGGAAGTTCAATTCCTAAATTTAAAGACTGATGGAAGCATCGTGGACGAAACTCATAATTATTCCTTAGGCGAGACCATTCATTATTGAGCAAAGCATGGCCCTTAGCGCCACGCTAATCTGTTCACTGCACATAGGCACCCATCATCACCCTATCTTCACAGCCATGGTCAACCCTTCGCCTGTAGGCAACATCGTGGCTCGCCAGCTCTTCGACTGAGCCAGCATCTTATTGCATTCCCGCAGCGCTTCCACTTGTTTGGCTAAGACTGGATCAGCGATATTTTCTTCGTGAATGTGATTCCAAGCTAAGGTGTTATCCGCAAGGAGAACTCCACCGACTCGAAGGTTTTTTTCGGCCCATAAGACGTAATTGGGATAATTTTCTTTATCTGCGTCGATAAAAACTAAATCGAAGGGTCCTAAAGCCTGAATCTTGTCGAGAGACTTTAAAGCCGGCCCCACCAGAACCTCAACGACCTGTGAAAAACCCGCCTTGGCAATATGGCTTTTGGCAAGATTGGCGTTAACGTCGGATAGCTCCAAAGTCCAGAGACGCCCTCCTGGCGCTAATCCTTTAGCTAGGCAGATAGCTGAGTAGCCTGCAAGTGTGCCCACCTCGACAACCCGCTTTGGCGCGATCGCTCGAACCAAGACCTCTAAATGACGGCCATCGAATGGCCCTACGTGAATCGGTGGTAAACCATGTTGCGCCGCAGACCTTCTGATCGAGCTTAGTAATTCGTCCTCTGGAGCAAAGGTATCTTCCAGATACTGCCACATTTGCTCATCAACGACGGCAGCAAAGGACTTTTCAGTAGGTGACCGTTGCATGAATGATTCCTTCCCTCTTTTTTTTCACCGAACCCAACAAGATTTCTGACTCTGGGCGGTATAAAATACATATCTATGCAAAACCTAAGGCTATTTGTTAAAATGCCCAATAGCCCCTCAAACCATGATGGACATCTTGCCATGCTAAACCAAAAATATCCTTGGCGAAATGCTACCTTCCTGGTGCCGCTATGTTTTTTGATGCTTAGCGGGCAAACGATGGCCGCCCCCAATCTGTATCAGACCCTCGAAGATCTCGAAAAATACCACTTTCTTCGTCTCGAAGTCGGCTCGAGTGGTAACCCTAGCATGCAAGCGCCTCACGACATCAATTTTGAACCCCTCAAGCAAAACTTCCTCATCTGCGATGCTAACCTTACCAAGCCGATCGGCACCGCCATACCCCAGAAACGAACTCATGTATCCGAGCGCCGCTATACGGGAACGGTTAAATGGAACGGAAAACGTCAAGGCCCTGTCCACTATGCGATTCTGAGCGAACAGTCGCAAGAGTTCTTCGAGCTGATAGGAAGTTTCAATAGAGAGGGAAGGAAAATTATTGCAAATGCCATCGCCGCGCGCTTTGAAAAAGTAAAAATCAATCCAGCACAAAGCGGTGTTCTCTGGATGCCTGGCAAGGAAATCAATCCAGCTCTTGATTTTCGCTACGGATTGCGGGCTTACGACTTTGAGCAAGTGGAGCTGATTCTAGCACTACCTGAGACGGTGAAACCTACGGCACAACCCATAAGCCTCGAAGGCTTTATTCCCTTCCAGAGCAACTATCCATGGCTAAATAGGATTGGATTTGGCTTGACGTACACCCAAGTGGACAGGTACCAAGTGAATTTTCAATCTGCTGCCCAGGCCCGTTTGACAGCGAATGCCTCCACGGAACACTCCCAGTTCTCGATACTGTTCGCACCACGATTCCAATCCCCTTACCCAAATAAAACTTGGATTTCCTTGGCTGTGCTTAACCGCCAGGTCACGAAAGTCAAAGCTAATGATGGCGCCGCAGTGGGCACCTACACGATTGAGCGAGAGGGAATGGTCGCCTCATTGGGCTTTCAGTATATCTGGTTCAATACCATCCGCGCCGCGTATCAATACACTCCGGTCCTAGATATGCAATTAAAGCTAAAAACCAATCAAAGCGATGTCCTAACCCAAGAATCAGGCAAAGCTCGCCAAGGCAGCCACACAGTTAATGTCGGTCTTCAGTATGCCTGGCTGCCAAAGCACCTCTATGTTTTCTATCTTGATGGGGGATACGAATTTAAGACTTCCGAACATCAGATCGGAACTCGCCAAATCAAGGACTCTCAAAAGCATTGGATGGTCACCCTAGGGATTAGCACCTCGTTAAACCTCTAATCTCATTAGCTTATCCTACACCCCTAAGGTACTTATCAACTTTTCTTTCCCAATGCCGATAGAGCGAAGGTTAGGGCCGGAATGGGGCTCTATAAATTTGCCTTAGAGGAAACAGCGAAAGATGAGTTTTCATCTGCCATTGACGCCACTCTGCTCCACGCGAAAACCTGCGTCGCCTCTTTTGCTATCTGCGACAAGGCTAAAGCTGGGATCTGCGCTGACTTTGGCCTTTCTACTTTCTATGGCGTGTACGCGAGATCGGTCGGTCAATGCCCCCTATGACAACCAACTCTCCTATGAATTTGCGACAGAAGATCTTGATGCAGAGGCTGCCAATGGCCTAGCCCTATCGCTCATTACTGAGGATGGAACAAGAGATGTACCCATCGCATTGGAAATAGCCGCTCAGGAAACTCCGACTTCAACGTCCATCTCTATCCCTGATCAAAGCTACCTTGACCGTTCCATACCCACTCAAGCCGATGCCTGGCAGCTTTTCGGCAGAGAACCAGCGCAAGAATTCAGCAAAAAACTGCAGACTCGCTTCGAAATCTTCAACCCTGAACAGGCCAGGACTCAACCTGTCATCCAATACATGCAGCAGACCCAAGACTATACTCAGCACGATCGCATGATGGGGAAATCAGTCCAGCAATCTTGGTCCTTCAAACAGGTCGGTGTTGCGTCTGTGGTCGTAACTAATCAAGCCGGCGAGCCCGTTGAAATGGCGCAGGTTTCTGTTTTACCTCACATCAATCATATGGCGATAGATCCAAGCGAAAGAATGCTCTACCGCGGTGTCATGAACCTCACAACGTCTGAAGGGAATACCAGGATTTTTCCCATTCCTTTTGAGGAGCCAGGAGCTGGTTTTCAGATTGTTGCAGCTGCGGCCAACCACTGTACCCATGTTTCTCGGGTTTATGGGGCCGAGGAAATTCTCGCAAATAAACCTTTCGAGATTCAGCTTAAGACTTGCAATATCGACGAGACGGACGGACCTTCTCCGGTTTTTATTAGCTTTCCTAATGCCGAAACGATCGAGCAATCCACGGAAGACCAACCGACGGTCACGGCCTCAACAAATCGCGAATTACTTGATATCAGGATTGACTACCTGGGCAAGAGTATCCGTCCTCTTGACATCAGACTATTCTCGCAAAAAGATCAGAGCGAACAAGAATCCGGAGTCCAGGAATCCGATTTGATGATACCCATAAGTTCCGTCACTCTTAACTTAAGCAAAGCAAGCCAGAACCAAGAAACCGCCGATTTAGCTCTTTTCGTGGGGCCAAAACTTTCCGAGCAGGATCACGCATCGGGGTCAGCTCCTGAATTAACGTCATCCCTCGTTTCCTACTCTAAAACAGCACCAGAGTTTCAGCCTAATCAGGTACAATTTAGCTCCTCGGTAGGTATCAAAAACGTCATATCAGGCCAAAAGAAAGGCTTCTTCTTTCTAGATGCAGCCGGATGTAAGAGAGGTAGTTCAATCGCTCTGTATGCTGATCGAGGAGCCCCACTCGAATCCTTGCATTTTGTCCCCTGCACCAATTCTCTGCTGCGCATAGAAAGCAAAACCTTGGGCTACTCAGAGCAAGAATCCGGTGGCTGGAAAGCCATCTACGCCCGGGTCAAAGACAAATTCGGCAACCTTAGTCCAGAGCCCACTCCGGATTCCTTTGCGGATGTCTATGTTGATTTTTCCTCCGCGGATTTAACGAAAGAGCAGCCTGTTCTCGTGCCCGAAGAGTTTGGCCTGCAGCTAAAGAGCGATAAAAATAACAGTGATGAAGGCGACGAGCCGGGCAAGAAGGCCCAGGGCGGGGGACCAAAGAAAGATCCCAAATTGGATGCACGCGCAGAGGTTTCTGAGGAATTTCTATCCGACTTAGAAGAAGAAGGAATCTCAATCATCGGACCAGACAATATGAAGAATTTCTCTCTCGGATTTATAAACCCATTAGCTTGCAGACACTCAAACCCTAACGATGGTGATGGCTCTGGTGAGGCCAGCGATGTGGGTCATCATATCTATGATTGGGCCATCTCTGACAAACCAGCCGATCTTATCAAAGACGCCGCTACAAGCAATAGATGCAGCGCCAGAGTCAAACTGGACAAGGTTCTGGATCCTGACAAAATGTCAAAACAGATCTTACCTGTTCTCTATTTACGTATACACGACCTCGCAGGCAATCCTTCAAGCCTGCAGTCCATTCAGTTCCCTCATTGCACCGAAATTCTATTAGAGGAAATCAAACTCTTGGGAGCCTGTTGGTTGCCTTAAAGGTCCCTTGCAACTGGGCTTTCGTCCCGCCAAAAAGCCTGGAGATCGCTGAGGATATGAGAAGACAAAAGGCCATTGGTTTCGCCATACCAACTGGGAAAAGATTTAGCATATTCTGGAAGAGCGAAGCGTCTGTCCGCGTAAATAATGACCCCACGCTTCTCGCTTGAGCGAATGAGCCTGCCTGCTGATTGCACGGAGCGAATCATACTTGGGACGATGTAGGCGTACTCAAAGCCTTTGCCATAGCGCTGCTGATAGAAGGAGCGCAATATTTCTCTTTCCGGCGTGATCCGCGGGATGGCAGGCCCTACAATGAAGACACCACGAAAGTACTCGCTATGGATGTCAACTCCCTCAGACAAGACCCCTCCTTGCACGGCAAAAACCACGCTATCCCCGGGCTGTTGCATCTTGCTGATAATCTCTCGCACATCCAAGTTAGAGGATCTCTCTCGTAATACTGTGACTGTACCCAATTCGTCTTGATGCAGCGCCAGCGCCCGATACATAAACTCATAGCTTGGAAAGAAGGCCAAATAATGGCCAGGCTTCTCGTGCCTAACCCTCGACATCAGTTGAATGATCCGCGAAAGACTGGCCTCACGTCCTTTAAAGGTTGTGTCAATTTGTGGCACGATCATAACCTTACTATGTTCCCGAGGAAAAGGTGTGGACAGCTCCAGGCTATGACGGTCGGCCAGCCCCAAGAGATCCTGATGGTAAGGAAAGGGTCGCAGGGTTGCAGACTGGAACACCACTCCGCTAAAGCGCTGATAAACCGTCTGCAAATAAGCTGATGCATCACAACAAACCAATCCAACATAGCGACGATCAAGGTCAATGCGGATTCTCAAAACAACATGTTCATGGAAGAAGGCCGCAATAAAGTCGCTAATTTCCTGATACAACTGAAACTGGGCACTCTGGATATCAACAACCGGTTGCACTTCAATCAGCTTGGCCAGGATCCTGCGCCCGCTCTCTTGTAGCTCATCCAAAAATTGCGTGGTTGACTCACATGGGATAAGTTCTCCTCTCTCAATTTTTATGAAGGGGATCCAACGATCCATCCACTGTAAAAATTCACCAACATCTTGGCTGAAAGCACAGGCGGGCATTTTTGCAATTTTATGAGCCAAATCCTGGTAGTCAAAAACAGCCGAAAAATACTCTCTGGTTCGTTCGATAAGCTGATGAGCCTCATCGACGATAAGAGCTGGTCGCACTGATTTTGTAAACTTGCGCAGGTAGTCATCTCCCAGCAACCCCGCAGGCGAGAAAACATAGTTGTAGTCACATATGATGACGTCAAAATGCTGCAAATGCTCGTGCGCAAGATAATAAGGGCATACTTCAAACTGTCTGCCCAGGGCCAGCATCTCAGATAGGTCCAAAATACCACCTCGCTGCAGTGAGCCTAGTACTTGTGGAGATGCAGACTTGCGGAAAAAATCGCCAGCAAATTGACAGCGATTCTCATCACACTGCTGCCCGGAATTTAGACACATTTTTTCCTTGGCGGTCAGTACCAATGTCCTTAACAAAACACCCTTCGCTCTTAGCGCTGTTAGGGTTTCTAGAACAATAGAAAACTGGCTATTTCTCGGAGTCACATAAACCACTTGTGCGCCGCGGCGGCAAGCGCTCCGCAAGGCAGGAATGAGCGATGCCACGGTCTTTCCCACCCCCGTCGGCGCTTGAACCATTCCAAGTTCTTTCTTCTTAAACACCTGAGCGACAAAAGAAATCATGTCACCTTGCAGAGGTCTAAGCTCGGCAAATGGGTGCTCTATCCGTTCTGAGATCCTTTTCTTGCGCAACTGTGAGCGTCTAACCTGCAAGGCCTGGAACTCCATCACTCGCAGCCGGCGCTCCCACCAGCTTTCAAACGCATCCAAGGAGAAAGGTACCTGAACGATTCGAAGTTCCCCACTGCCCGCCGCAACGAGCAAGAGTCTGCCTTTGGGCAGGATCGTATTCATTTTATAGTAAAGGTAGCAGTAGATTTGGCATTGTAAGAGAAAGGGGTGTTCGGAGCGATCAAACACATCCGCTATCGTATGTTGCAAGTTCGCGACGACTTTGACTTCTTCAATGATGGGATCATCGCCGGCGAAAACACCGTCTGCGCGTCCTTCAACCTTGATGCGAAACCTTTTTGTTTCAAATAAGTGCTTTAATGGCATCTCGGCCAAGTACATCTGATAACGATCCCGCTGCTGGGATTGAAGATGTTGATGCACCCACTGGCCTAACTCGGGTAAGACGATCTCGGATTTTTGTCGCAGTCCCCCCGGATCCATAACAGGCTTGGCTGCGTCTCCTACAGAAATCCTTATGAGAGGCTTACCCTTGCCCTTCGTTTTACGAGCCAAAAATCAGTGCTCCCAATAGCAGAAGAGAAGCTGGGCTTTGCCTAGGCATATCCGCCCGGCTTGCCTGTGGGAAGCAGTATACAGAGTCCAGCTCAACATCGTTAGTGTAAAACTTGGCGGGAAAATTCCTACAGGCCTTTACATGGCTCTCAGATCAGTGGTGGGGATAACCTCAACTTTTTGCGACTATGAAGAAAATGTGACGCGGTTTCGCCCGCCGCGTTTTGACTGGTACAAGGCCGCGTCCGCACGTTTTACGACTTCGTCTACCTGGTTATCGCTTGGCAGAACCTTTGAAATCCCAAAACTTGAAGTGACGGGAATCTTCTTCCCTTCAAACTCAAAAACAGAAAGTTCAATGGTGGCGCGGATCTTCTCAGCAATTCTTTTGGCGACAGACTCACTCACATTTACCAGTGTGATAAGAAATTCTTCACCACCATAGCGACATACAACATCGGTTTTACGCAACGACTGAGAAATCACCGCGGATATCTGTTTTAGGATATGATCACCCGCTTGATGACCAAAGGTATCATTGATTTTCTTGAAATGGTCAATGTCGGTCATAAGCACACAAAAAGACGCGTTCTCTGCTGCTTCCGGGTTATCTCTCGCGACGGAAAACTGACTAAATTGCGTTTGCAGATACTGCTGTAGGAAAGCCCGGTTACGCATCCCCGTCAAGGCATCGGTCACCGACATTTGAAATTTTCGGTCGTATTCGACTTGTAGGCTTGATTCTTGCGTTACATCGCGAACGATAGAAAAATAGCCGAGCAAATCGCTGCCATCTTTCACGGCTAAACTACCAATAATGATGATACCGCCGGATCTTTGCTTCCGCTTTTCATCGCTCTGCAGGCGAGCATGCATGCGAATCTCATCTAAACGATTGACACCATCCGTGAATATTTCCTCCAAGGGTAAGTTCTTATCTTGCACTTCAAAAGTAAAAATTTCTCCCAGGTGAGAGCCAATGAGATCGCGCATACTCTTCGCTTTGCTTAGCTCACGAAACATGTCATTGCACTCGATGATGCGAAAGCCCGGATCCAGCAGCACATAGGGATCCAATAGGGCACGACGGATCACTTCTTGGGCAACAAAATGCTCCATCAGTTTTGCGTTGTCCGCTGTCTCTATTTGTCTTGCTGCGCTCAATGCCCTTAGCTCCCTATGCGCGGAAAACCCTAACCGGCAGTCAATAAGTTTATGATGGCTTATCGTCACGCATGGACTCTCCTAAAGGGTTTCCATCCTAGCCCGTGCTTTTCCTCAGGGTAAGCTACCGGTAGCACTCTCTTTGCACGATTTCTTGCGAAAACACCAAAAATGACACTGCTCAGCTCTGGCGAAGGTCTTAGCGACGTCTGAGAGTCGAAAGAGGTTGTCAACTTACTCCAAAGCTACCTATAATGGCTCTCCATCAAATCTGAACCTCTTGGAGGTGCCATCTTGAGTATCAGAGATAAATTAAACGCAGATATGAAAACGGCCATGCTGCAAAAAGACAAAGAATCCCTCTCTGTCATCCGTATGCTGATCAGCGAGATAAAATATGCTCAAGCAAAGGTAAATCTACAAACCGAATTACCTGAGTCTGAGAATCTGAAAGTCGTGAGTAGCTATCAAAAACGTCTGGTCAAGGCTCTGGAAGAATTTCCTCCTGGCGAGGACCGCAAAAAACTCGAGGCTGAAATCAAGATCGTGGAGCGCTATCTTCCCCAACGAGCGGGTCAACAAGAAATGTCACAAATCATTAAGGACATTTGGAATGAAAAGGGACAGCTAAATTTTGGCGATACGATGAAAGAGGCTATGGGCAAATTAGAAGGACGCGTTGATGGCAAAGCTCTGTCCGAACTGATCAAAGCGCTGCAAGCGGGTTCTTGATGTCTCGCCCAGAATTCCCTACCTGAAACTTCCCTATGGAGATCTTGCTCGCAAGATCTGGGACTCTCGATTACCGGCAATATTCTCCACAAAGCGCTCAAGTTTTCTTCAGAGCCTTAGACTCGCTTTCTCGGGTTGGCCTCTAAGTCATCAATATCATGATCTTTGCGCGCCTACCTTTCTCGGCACAGCTTTTGCTAGATATTCTCTGAAAAGTGCCGTCTAGATCTGTTTCGTAGCTGCAGAGGAATCGTGATCATGATGTTGAAGTTGCCGCAAATCCGAAATCTCTTTCTCTTAATCCCTTTTCTATTTACGCCCGTTCTCTTTGCTTCAACCCCGGGGACCAGTGATCTAGTGGCAACTCTGGCAAAAATCCCAGGATTGAGCGCTCAACATGTGGTTTCCAACAAAGATTTTTGCCGTAGACTGGATCAGTTATTCATCCAGATTGCCACAGGGCACGGGGTTAGCGCCGGAGAAAGCACGCTGCTAGCTTCGACGGCTTTGCAAAAAATGATTAGCGAATTCAAAGACGGTCGCGCTAGCGATTTTGTGGCTTTACGGCACCTGGGTTCCCACTTCGAACAGATTCAAGCTCGCAGCAGCGAGCCCCTCTACCTTCGTCCCGACAAGGTCCTGGCGCCCGCACTTGGCATCGAGGGGGAGGTGTCTTTTATTCTAAATGCTAGCGAATTACGTTTTATGGCGAGTCTACCTGAGGGCCAGCCCATTCTCCTGGCTGCCAATCATGCTGCCACCCTCACACCTGCACGTTTGCAGGAGGCTATTTTGATGGCGCGGCAACGAAATTCACCGATTCATATTCTTTGGCTGGGCTCCGACCGCAATGATGACAATGTGCGCGAGGCAGCACCTTATTTCGGCCTGGCCTCCCAGACCCGGGGCAGTTTTTTAGATCTGAGTTCTTCGGAACTGCCTTGTGCTAATCAGATTTGATTTGAGGCTTATTCACAAGCAAAGAAGCCAAGCCTCTCATGCCAATAAAAAAGCGGCTCCAGTCTTTCAACCGGAGCCGCACATTCGAAAGCAAAATCCCCTTCAACCTCTACCCGCGAAATCTCACGGGTTAGGAATACGGGTGCGCAAATTAGAATGCCACGTTACCGCGGATTCCAACTGCAAGTGCATTGCGCTCAAAGTCAACATTGTTGTTAGACTCAGAACCAGTTTCCCAGCTCAAAAGACCGCCAACAGCTGCCGCGTTGCTGATCATGTAATCTGCACCGGCCATGATTTCCCAAGTGTCAATGTTTGAGGTGCTGATGTTTTCTGTTCCGTCGTAGTAAGCAGGAGTGAAGCCTAAGCCGCCTTCGAGACGAAGGGCGCCTGGCATGGTCCACTCAGCGGTCAGCATGGTGCTTAAGCTATCTTTTTCTTTTGCATCAATACCTGGTTCAGTTTCCAAAGCGCTGTTAGCAGTGTTAGTCACAATAGCGCCCAAACCGAATTCATTGGTCAACATATAACGACCATGAAGAGCTATTTCGGAAGCCATTTGAACTGCGCCAAGATCATCTTTTTCAGAGGTGTAAGCCAAGCCTGTTTCAAGAGCGTCCATTTTGAAAAGCGCTGCAACAGTGTGCTGAGCATAGGAAGTGTCGCTATCATCGGAAACGCCTGCGACTTTAGTTTCTGATTCATTCTGATAGAAAGTGGGCTTGTAAGCTACAGCCACTGGACCCAAATCGTAGAGAGCGATAGGAGCAACAGCGAAAGTAGTAGCGGTGTTTTCAATTTTGGAATCCAAAATTTTCTGCTCAGCGCTATCATCACCATAAGCAACTTCCAAACCAAACTTAAAACCAGGAACAATGGTGTAAAGACCAGTACCGGTAACACCGTAAGTCGTTCCATCTGTATCATTGGAATCAACGGAATCAGTGCTGGTACCAAAATTTACAGAAAAATCTGCAACGTTGCCGTCAACTTGGTAAAGCTGAGCGGGGGACACCATCAAAGGGCTGTGAAGGTGGTTGCTGAAAGAAGCGGCGCTGCTCGGCGCGCTTGCTGTGCCAGTCAGAGTCTCTGCATTTGCGGAAGCAGAAACCATCAGAACGCTAGATAAACCTGCTAACAATTTCATTGAAGTCTTCATAATCTCTTTTCTCCTACCAAGTTTCATCGGCCAATTCTTTGGCAACGACATCCGAATGTAGTTCTATTTGGGCCTAAGTCAATAGCCACACTCACCTGTGTTACCAAGCCAACATGATAGCTTTAGACACAGGTAATAACTATATGAATCTGTGACAATAACCTTTGGTGCGCCAAAAGAGCATTTATTGAGGGGTTCGCCCAAAGGCGAACTCATGCGCCAATACTACGCCGCCATTTTGAACACATATCGCCACGCCAAAAAGTTTATTATCTGGTTGCACCCACTGCGCGTAATGAGTTGGGCTCGCCCGCCACAGGGCAATGGCTCTGCGCATCCGCTCGCTATTGAAGTCAGACCCAGCCAGGCGCAATAGGTTCTCACCGCCAGGAACAAACCCAGCTTTCCCCTGGCGATTCTGCCAGTCCCCGTGATCAATCTTAGTTCGGTTATCTTCCGCACAAGCCCAAGATAAGGCCAGATCGTCTAGCTCAGGATCTCTGGCCATGGGCTTTAGCATCTTAAGGCTGCGTTCCTGCTGCACCGCATCCAATAATAATTGGGTCTCCAAGCAGAAAGACTCCGTAGAGTTTTCACATTGTCGAAGCAAGAATTGGTGGCGCTCCGGAGTGCTCTCGGGCTCTAAGTAATCCTTGGGAGAGTCCTTTGCTCCGCAAGCATGCAGAAGGGCGAAAATCCAAAGGGCCTGCCCTGCCCTCAGCGTATGTGTTGACACTAATATAGATCTCCTCAATGGATTCGCGGGCCCATTCGCTGGGAACGGCTCACAGAAGCCGGCGGCTCCATTATGACGCGAGGGAACATACATCAAGCCAAACAGGCCGACAATTGCGTCAATATGTATTATCGGGTTGAAATTTATGGGAATGATTCGTTTTGCGTCAACAATGTCGCGTTTGGGATGGGCGAGCTCCTATTACTCCTGGGCCTCCGCTTCATCAATGGCGATAAAGCGTCGGAACACTCTTAAGGAGTTACTTGTATGAGGAAGTCTCACTGACTGGCGCGTGATATTCTGCTGCTGGCCGGGAGGATAACCAAAACCTCCACCCACAAATTGACCATACATTACAAATTCGGAGGGACGCTCCTGATCCACTCCGGTGAAGCCTGGGTAAATCTCGATGGCTCGCTGCACCGTGACACTTGCTTGCGACATGCCGCTAAATAAGGCCGCCCCACTTTTATTGGTTAACACGATTTTGACGTCCGCGGGTTTTCCATCATCTCGTTCCTCAAAACTGTCGGAACGAACGACAAAATCCCCCGCGATTCTCGGGGAGACAATGCCTCCCACACCTGCTTCTATGCTGGCATTGGAATGAACGAAGACAAAATCATAAACGGCTGCTTGCACGGTTGCAGATCCCATGCGAATCGGATTTTCCTTTGGGGCACCAAAAGGTGGCGCAAAGGTTCGGCCCTCTTCTATTTCCGATTCATGACTGACCTCCGCTAAGAATCGCGCAGCAATGCGGTCTGATTCAATGTTTTCGAGATCACGATACACTTCGTAGGTCAAAGTAAGGTTATTATAGGCATCTTCAAAGCTAAGCTGACAGGCAGCCAAAGTCTGGTTCAAGACCATAGAAAAAAGAGCCTCTTGGTCTGCGGTGATTGGCAAAACAAACATGCCATGAAGCATTTGTACATCACCTTCGGAGTGCTTGATCGTCGATTCCGGCGCCCCCAAAAAGCGCAGCTTCATGCTGTAACTATCATTGGCCACGTCGTTAATGGCAAACTTTGCTGTAAGCAAGTTTTCGCCAACGCAAGTCGCTAAGGACTCCTGGAAGGACACCCGCATCGACGCCTCTAGGACAACCAAGTCTCCTTTTTTTAATGAAATTTTTTCAGCCACTGCGTCACCGAAGGCTAGTTTTTTAGATAGGCCCGTGACGATCAATTTGCCTTTGTTATCTCCCTCCTTGGGTATCTCCTCCTCTAGAATGGGAGATAAGCCACGGAACTGATAATATCCCTTTTTTTGAGACTCTTTATTAAAGACATCGTCGACCGTAAATTGAGAGTAATGAAACAAAGTTAAATGGCCACCAGCCTCGACTAAAATCGGACTCGCGGGTGCCACCGAACCGGTAACTTGAGCCCTCAAAGCAAAGCTCTGAATTTCGCTGGTCGTGGCGAGGAAAATGCCTGAAACGATGATGCTGCGAAAGCCAGTGCCCTTGGCAATGGAATCAAAAGCTTTAGCGACGACTTCACCCGTAGGGACATGAATGACTTCCACCGCCACGCGGCTCTCGTGCAGACTGGGAGCCGCAACTCTCAACTCACCAACAAAATACAGAGCATCTCCAGGTTCCGTCTTGCCAGAGCTAGCATTGTATACTTGATTCCAAGATGCTTCCGCGGTCCCAGGCAAAGTGAAGACCAGACCCGCACCCGTCAAGGTGTGGTCCGTGCCACGTGTATACCCAGCAAGGAGTCGGTAAATCTGTTGCTTAACGCAGCGCTCGTCAATCAAAAGGTAACCAATGGGACATTGACCGCCTTCGGGTAGAACCTCCTCTCCCAATTCCTTCTTCAACAAATTTTCAATGGATTCGTTAGCGGAAAGCTGGGATTCGGTATATTGTGCACCCGAGCCAGGAGGAACGAGCTCCTTCTCCTGACCGCAGGAAAGCAGAAGCAAAATGGCCGCGCTGGTTCTCAATCCCAGGCGACCTAAAGTACAACACAGAGAGCACAGTTTTCTCAGGGTGACCCCAGAATAACCGTGATTCATTTGGAGCCAAGTTCCAGAAACAGGGCTAAAGGTTGGCTAAAAAGCGAAGACATCGAATCGTTCCGGCGCTGTTCAGCTAAATCCCGCTGGAGCCCAAGGTCTCCCGTGACGATGCCATTCGCCTGAACATACTGCGCTCCCTGCTCACGCTCATGGCTCGCGAGAAGGCGAATATTGTAGACCGTCTGCTGATCCTTTGGCGCCAAAACTTTTAAGGTTTGAACTTGAGCAAAAGATCCTGTTGCCGTGACAATCCGGTCCAACTTGGTGATCTCCTGGGCCTGCTTCAACCCCCGCTCGGTCATAAAAGGATGTTCTGAAGTGACTTGCACTGTTTTGGCGTCGTAGCCAAGTTCTATCAGCGGCTTCTCTTCAACGCCAACCGTTATTTCAGCCACGGGCAAGTACTTTCCGGAAAGAGGATTCAACACTAAAGCACCAATGTCGAGTTCGGAAATCTTCTGCTCGCCCTGAGCGGTTGTGATCTTGGTCTCGGGAGCAAAACATCCGTCAAGGCTGCGTTTAGTGTAACGAGGACTATTTCCGGCAATCACCGAGCAACTTTCACTGCGGAAGTTTTCGATACTCCCTGAATAAACGGAAGCGATATGTCCCGTCTCGCGCGCCGGCATGCTGAGGTTGTATCCAACGAACTTATCTTGGGTGCAAGGAAACCCACTGCATTCAATATATATGGAGAATTCAAACTCGCAATTATCGCCCTTGGGCACACAGGTAATGGCTAGGTCGCCCACGTTCACATCTACCGGGGTTGTCCCTCCGCTTCTCAAGGGGATTTTCATGGTTTTTTGCTCTTTGGTCGTCGCTAAATTGAAAAAGTGACAGGCATTACCAGCACCTTTGTCGCTGTCGGCTCCCGATGACCATCCGCGCTTAGTGACTTCATCGATCTTACGCGACGATGACTCTTCTAAAGCTTGAAGGACCTGTTCCGTCTCCTCATCGGTCCCGACGCCCTCATAGTCGCCAGCTCCATCCGGACCTAAACCGTCGCCAATTCCCTGAGCATCACCTGCCGCAGAGGGACCTGGTGCTCCAGACTCACTCTTACCGATGAAATTCGTGCCATCACATGCTGATAGGACACCGCTTATGATGCCGAGTGTTATGTAGGTTGATTTCATGATCCTTACTCCCGTCCTGACATCTTTGCCAGTTCTGTCTATGCGTACCAGCACCGTTTCGGCCGGAGGGGCCCTTTTCTTTAGCTATAGCGAGAAATTTGTGAATACGTTAACGATGACAGCTTGTTATTCAAGATGCCTTTTGCTCCGATTTCAAACACTCTTCCTCAGTGTCTCACTCGCGGCGGTCGCTAAATCCCATCCTTTGAAGAAATTGCTGCAAACAGCCAACGAAAATTGGAGGTTTGCCATAAAATTCAAGATTAGTGACGTAAATGCCGACAAGGATGCATGGATGAACAAGTGCCAATCCAACAGAAGATGGCAGCTCCTGATGTTATTGAGAAAACTCTGCGTGAGATAAAGGTCGGTCTTATGGGTCAAGCAAAGAAACATATATCTGATGCGACTAAAATAGTTTTTCTTTGTCTCTTTACTATTGCCTGTGGTCGACAAGCTGGCTTTCAAGAGGAAGGTCCCTCGGGTCAGCCAAGTTCAAGCAATGGCACAGTTTTCAAACCCGAAGCTGCTGTGGATCCCTCTACCGAGGTAGCAGGCCCGCAAGAAGGATCCGAGGCACAGACTCAGGTCACAGGAACCCTTGTCTCCGAAGAGCAGATTCTTGCTTGCCGCTTTTTTAATGGTGCCTTACCCCTGATCAACCCCCAAAATCCTGCCCAAGACGAGCCAGAGTATCGGAAATTTTACCAAGTCACCGAACCTTTCGGGGTTTTCATCATTTTGCCGACACCTATTCAAGTCCAATCGATTCATTCATCCTCAAGTTTCCAAGGATCCTTTTCTGAGGATAACCGCTACTATAATTTTACCTTTAGCACCGGCCAATCCATTGGCAGGGATGGGCGTTGGAACTTCCCCTACCAAGCAACGGAAACAGGCGCGGTTGATGATCAACAAAATAGCGTTTTAACGGCTTTTGAGGAGCACAAATACCAAGGACGGGTCACCATTTGTGATGCGCCAAGCAGCAGCAAATGCAAATTCGAGCTTGTGCTTGCCAAAAAAGGAATCGCCCCAGAGACCAAGCAGCTACCTGCCGCCAATGCAGCAGCCATCTGTGGACCTTGAGGAAAATATATGACGAGGGAAAAGTTTAAAACTACGACGTTCACAGAAGCCTTGAGTTCCTTCGCGCCTGTGCTTTGGGTTCCCTTGTCACTGTTATGGTTCTCGACTTGTGCCGAACCAGACTACCTGGAGCCGCCTCCCACAACGCCGTCATCGACACAGTCCACGAGCGACGCTGGAGGTGCTGCTCCTGATACCGCCGAGGCCGCAGCACCCGCCGCAACGGTTCCAGCGACTCCAGTAGCCGCGCCCCCAACTCCGGAACCAACCCCACCGCCTGCTCCCGTTGATCCCAAGGTTGCTTGCAACACTAGCGGTAAGTTCTATGATGATATCAGCGGGGGAGCCATCGCGTGCACGGCAATGGAGGCTTTAAAACCTAGCGATTGCTCCGACAGCGGTGGCTTGTCCTCCTACTTCACTAGCAAGCTTAGCCCAGCGTCACAAGCGGATCTAACCAGCAAGATGGGCTTGTTCGAAGTGGCAACCCACAATTTTGACCAATGTCTGATATGCCCGGCGAATTCGACTGAATTGGTGTGCGAACGTCAAAATCCCAATGTTGCCCAAACCGCACCGATGTTAAAGGTGTTTATGTCCAACAAGGCGACACCAACTGAGGGATTCTGGGTCGAACTCCTATATGAGGTGGTACCATGAGGCGTCTGTCCTGCCTTGCTGCTGCAATGAGCTTTTTACCACTGATGATGCACTGCGATTCAGACAAAAAGAGTCGACGTGCTGCGTCGGCTCAGATACAAAATACCACGACTCCGGCTTCCAATAGCACGCCCAGTAATACGGATTGCTTCGAAACCGAATACCAGGCCGCCATTACTCGGGGAGAACAGCCAAATAACGTTACTATCTATGAAAAGTGCAATTTCTTTGCCAAAGTTTTTACCTTTCGCAACGAGTACCTTGCGTGTCGAAGTGCAGGAAAATTGTGGTTGGTGAGTGAACGCCAGTGCAGCGAACATGACATTGATGCTGAGCTCTGCACAGCTGAATCTCTAAAGCAGAACTGGTCGGAGGTGTACCCCGATGAGTTTTTTGCCGAACTGCAAAAAATTCTCGATGACAAATTTAAAATTGATCACTGCGCCACGGTCAATGGCGCTCCACGAATCGTCTTTATTCGCGCAAACGAAGATCTGGCCGAGTTTGAATACAAGCGCCTCGATGGAGAATAAGGGGAAAGTCTCTTATCGGCTCAGTAATCGCGCTTTCCATCATAAGCGCATAGTCACATGCCCCCCAACCCGATTGACTTAGGCTTTATCTTGCCTAAAGACAAAGTAGACACCCGCTGAGGTCACAAAAGCAAATAGGCCAACAACATAAATCTCCCGCTCAAACTGGAAGAGAAACACTGTACAGCACAGAATCGCCAGGACGGGTAATATGGCGATATTTCTCACGGAAAAGGGCACACGAAAGGAACGATCCATGCCAGGTTGATTGTGGCGCAATACAAGCAAAGCCAGATTCACCGCAATAAAAACGGCCATGGTCGCAAAGGACGCCACACTCGCAAGAATCTTGACTTTCCCAAGCGTCAAAACACTTAGAGTCAGGAGCGCCGCGACAATGGCCGCGACCCATGGCGTCTTTCGCTTGGGTAGAGTCTTTGCCAGAGCTGCTGGAAGGGAACGGTCTTTGGCTATTCCATAGAGAATACGGCTGGCGCTGATAAGAGCAATCAAGGCTGTATTAGCTGTTGAAAAAAGGGCAATACCACCGAGAATACCCGCTAAGCGAGGGGAGTGATTCAAGGCCGCATTCATCACTGCAGAGTCAGTGCGCGCCAACTCTTCTGGTGGCATCATAGCGACTGCCGCCAGGCTTACGAGGATATAGAGAATGGTGGAAATCAGCAAACTTAGCAAGATGGCACGAGGAATGTCTCTTTGTGGCTCAAGGGCTTCTTCGGCGAGGGTAACAATGTTTTCGAATCCAATATAGGCGAAGATAATTAAGGCGGCGCTAGAAATAATCGGAAATGTCGGTACGACGAAGAGGGCATCACCGAAACCTGGGCTCTGCATCCCTAACCAAATGAACAAGATTAGTCCCAGGACTTCGATGAGGGTAAATATCACGTTGACCCAGCTCGCTTCCTTTATCCCTAGAACGTTGACACCGGTAAAAAAAACAACCAAAGTCGCTGCGACCCAAAGGGGCGGCAGTGCGATGAAGTGATGCAAATAGCTTGCAAAGGCGAGGGCCACCGTCGCGGCGGCAGCGCATCCAGCAAATGCGACCATGATCCCAACCGTTCCGGATATCCAGCGCTGCGTCGAGAAGGCACGACTCAAGTATATGTATTCCCCTCCGGCGCTAGGATACATTGTCGCCAATTCTGCATAGGATAAAGCCGTTAACATCGCTGCCACAGCGGCAAGCGCAAAACCTTGCCACACAGCTTCGCCGGCGATACCGGCAGCCTGCCCGAGAATGGAGTATATTCCCGCGCCTAGAATCATTCCCGTACCATAGAATATGAGTACTGGCAGGCTAAGGGATCTTTTTAGCGACACGGAAAACTCCAAACTGCACCGTTAGTTCTCAATTTCCGAAACAAAAATTCATTGCGACATCTTCAATACAAAACCATCTAACATGGGCGCTTCGAAGGCGCAT
The DNA here is from genome assembly GCA_044357055.1 of Oligoflexales bacterium. Lineage (GTDB taxonomy): Bacteria > Bdellovibrionota_B > Oligoflexia > Oligoflexales > JBIKVD01 > JBIKVD01. The sequence goes on from JBIKVD010000009.1 coordinate 18,993, forward strand.
TTTGCCGCCAAAAATCCATGAACGCTTCCATGCGCATTTTGCATCGACTCAATCATCTGCGACATTCGGCCGAACTTATAAGACTTCAAAGACTCGGTCTTACGGTAATCGCATTCTACAGCGTCTGTAAGGGCTCGCTTATCCAACCCTTGTTTCTCCAGCACTAATGCACTCAACAAAGCCGAAATTGCGCCTGTACGATCTCGGCCAGCATCGCAATGTAAGTGTACTCGCTTGCCCGCCAGAACCCCTTCCGCAACAAGTTGGACGTAGCCACAAATCAATCGGGCGAACTCAGGTCGATCCCAGTTTTCGACAAATTCGATATCACTGATTTCGAAATCCTGCGCCAAGGTCTTTCCCACGATGACATCAGACCATCCGTTACGACAATAATAAAGATCGTCCCGCAGAGGCTGGTAATTTAGAGTTACGATCTGGTCTGGATTTCCCACTAAGGAACACCACCAGCCAGAAAAAAAGCGATTGCTTCGCGTTAAATGACCTTCGCGAAGTTGATTCTTTCCTAAGCAGTGATTGATGCTGGCACCCACATCGCGAAAATTTCGTTGATTGAAAGGGCCTTCAATCTGGAATTTCAACCTCCCATCCTCTTGAATGAGATGATAGGCGTGCAGTCCCAAAACCATCCATAGGGGCAGCAACGCCAGGGAGATCCAACCAAGGATCTTGAACATCAGTCTCGTCTTTGCAAAAAATTTGTCCATCACTTCACAATCATACAAGTACCCATCCGCAAGCGGCAGTAAACCATGATTGACGTCACCTTGTCGCAGAAAACTGTAGCTTTATATACCATACAAAAGTATAGTACCTTCGCGATGCGACCCTACGTAGTCAGGATGAACCTCATGGTAAAAAATATTCCCGCCCTAAAAAATATTCCCGCCCTAAGCAAAAAACATAGCCCTAAGACTGTCGAGCTGCAAGATTTGGCAATCCAAGGAGCCAGAGAACATAATCTGAAAAATGTATCTCTGCGCATTCCAAAACGCAAATTGATCGTCTTCACGGGCGTTTCTGGATCCGGCAAATCAAGTATGGCTTTTGATACGATTTATGCGGAAGGCCAGCGCCGCTATGTTGAATCTTTGTCAGCCTATGCCCGACAGTTTATCGGTCAAATGGAAAAACCTAAGTATGACAGCATTCGTGGATTATCGCCGACCATATCGATAGAACAAAAAGCGGCCTCAAAGAATCCACGATCTACTGTAGGCACCATAACCGAGATCTATGATTATTTAAGGGTCCTTTACGCTCGCATGGGTATGCAGACCTGCATTGTTTGTCAGAAGAAAGTCGGCCAAGGGAATAAAGATTTCATTATTGATGTCTTGTATAACCTACCTCAGGGCAGCAAGCTCATTCTATTTGCACCACTTGTACAAAATCGAAAAGGCGAGTTTCGAGATCTCTTTGCTGATCTGCGTTCCCAAGGCCTCACGCGTGCAAGGGTTGACGGTCTTTTGACCGAGTTAACAGACACGATTTCCTTGCAAAAGAATAAGAAACATACCATCGATGCCGTTATTGATCGGCTCGCAACCAAACAGACAGACGAGTTTCGTTCTCGGCTCGCCGATTCCGTGGAGACCGCCCTTAAGTTTGGCGAGGGTGCTTTGCGTGTTCAAGTACAGGACGCGTCGGAAGAGTTATCGTTTAATCTTAACCGAAGCTGCTGCGGGATAGCCTATCCCGCCTTAGAACCCACTCTTTTCTCGTTTAACAGCCCCTCCGGAATGTGTGAAAGCTGCAATGGCCTGGGTACGGTCGCGGCGATGGACGAAGAGCGCCTATTACCTGATCCCAAACTTTCTTTGGCGCAAGGCGCCGTAGTGCCTTGGCAAGGATATTTCGAAGAGGGCAAAATCAAACGACAGTCCTGGGGTGGGGCCATGTTGCATGCCTTTGCCGGCAAGGCTGGTGTGGATCTTGATAAACCTTGGAACAAGCTCCCAAAAAAACAGCGTGACCTGATTTTGTATGGAGATACTAGCCTAGATCTTAAGGTGAAATGGGATGGTGAAAAAACTTCAGGTACTTGGAGCACCCATTTTGAAGGTGTGATTCCCATGATGTGGCGTCGCTATAAGCAGACCCAGTCCGAAATGCAAAAGACTTATTATCAAAAATTCATGTCCACAGCAAAATGCAGTGCCTGTGATGGTCGTCGTTTGAAAGAAACAGTGTTGGGAGTCCTTTTCCGAGATTGGAATATCCACGCTATGTGCGAGCGCAATATCGAGGACTTGCATCATTTTTTTAGTACGCTGAAACTCAATGGAAACGAAGCCATCATCGGCAGCGAACTCATAAAGGAGATTCACAGTCGTTTACAATTTCTTGTAAACGTCGGTTTGAGCTACCTGACCTTGAATCGCAAGGGCCCCACTCTTTCAGGCGGTGAAGCTCAGCGGATTCGCTTGGCTTCACAAATTGGCTCAGAATTGACTGGAGTTCTTTATATCCTTGATGAGCCGTCCATTGGGCTGCATCAAAGGGACAATCAAAAGCTGATTCATACCCTTGAACACTTGCGCGACATAGGCAATACCTTAATCGTGGTGGAGCACGACCTTGATACGATTAAAGCTGCCGATCACATCGTGGACTTTGGTCCGGGTGCTGGCAATTTAGGAGGCAAGATTGTCGCTCAAGGTAGTCTAGAGGATATACTCCGGAGCCCTGATTCCTTGACGGGCGCCTACATGTCTGGCAGGCGGGCCATTGAAGTCCCTGAGCATCGCCGGTCCGTAGATGATAAGAAGTCTTTGCAAATTTTCGGCGTCAGAGAAAACAATCTCAAAGGTGTCGACTTCTCGATCCCTTTGGGAGTGATGGTTGCCATTACCGGCGTATCGGGAGCTGGAAAGTCCACGCTTATTAATCAGGTCCTGTACCCAGCCTTGGCCCGCCAGTTAGGTCTTGAAAGTGAAAAGCCGGGGCACTTTGACGAAATCAAAGGCTATGAGAGCATCGACAAAATCATCAATATCGATCAGAAGCCCATCGGAAGAACCCCTCGAAGCAACCCGGCGACATATACAAAAGTGTTTGACCATATCCGTGATTTTTTTGCAGAGTTGCCAGAGTCGAAAATGCGCGGTTATGCTAAAGGTCGCTATTCTTTTAACGTCGCGGGGGGCAGATGTGACAGCTGCCAGGGAGACGGTTTTGTCAAAGTAGAGATGCACTTTCTTGCAGACGTTTTTGTTCCATGCGAAAGTTGCCAAGGAAAAAGATTTAACAGTCAAACGCTTGAAGTTAAATTCAAAGGAAATTCGATATCGGATGTCCTTGGTATGTCTGTTTTGCAAGCTCGAGAGCTCTTTGAGCGCTTTTCCCACATTACTCACATTCTCGACACCCTCATCGAAGTTGGCCTAGGCTACATCTCCCTAGGGCAATCGGCCACCACTTTGTCCGGGGGCGAGGCCCAGAGAATTAAACTGGCAAGGGAACTCGCGCGTAAGGACACCGGCCAGTCCCTCTATATATTGGATGAGCCAACCACGGGGCTGCACTTTGAGGATATGCGCAAGCTCTTATCCGTCTTGCAAAAATTGGTGGATCGTTCTAATACTGTGTTGGTCATCGAGCACAATTTGGATGTAATAAAGACTGCAGACTGGATTTTGGATCTAGGGCCTGACGGTGGCGACCGCGGTGGTCAAATCGTGGCAGTTGGAACTCCAGAGGATGTGGCTCGTCAATGGAAACAAAGCTACACAGGACAATTTTTACGTGACTATCTTAACTCAGTCGGGCTCAAAACGAGCAGCCTCCAAAAAAGCAGCCCCCAGAAAAGCAACTCCACGAGCAAAGTCGGGAAAATCCTCAAAGGCAAGCTCGACGGCAAACAGCCCAGGACAAAAAGCACAAGCAGCAAAAACAAAAACAAAGCCAAAAGCGACAAGCAAAGTTGGTCCGCAAAGCGGGCTCCACGGAAGGAAGGGGTCTCTTCCGCTCTTTGACAAATACTTCTATTACCAGAATTCCGTACAGTCCGCCGAACTGGACGTGCGCTTTTATCGTAAAACCTACAAGAAGCTTCGCAATAAGGATCCCCAGGTTTTTCGCGAAGATTTTTGCGGCACTCATCAGCTATGCTGCGAATGGGTAAAACTGGATAAGTCTTTTTTAGCTATCGGCAATGACATCGATGCCGAGCCTATCCAATATGGGCAGGAACACAATTATGGTCCTTTAAACCCACAACAAAAAGCCAGGGTTACGATTGCCAATAAAAATGTCTTGTCCCCCCCCTTGCAGCGCGCGGATATTTCCGTGGCCGTTAATTTCTCTTATCTCATTTTTAAAGAGCGCGATGTCCTTAAGAGGTACTTTGCGAATTGTGCGCGCGCCTTGAACCCTGGTGGCATCCATATTCTTGACCTATTCGGGGGCAGTGAGTGTATGGGACCATTGGAGGAAGAAACGGAATACACGGATCAGAAGTATTCTTACTTTTGGGATCAAGACACCTACAACCCCATCAATTCCCACGCTATGTTTTATATCCATTTCAAGCGCAAAGGCGAGCCTAAGCGAGAGCGTGTTTTTACCTACGACTGGCGTCTTTGGTCGATAGCCGAGCTCCGCGATTTGTGTAAAGATGCAGGATTTCGCAAGACCACGGTCTATTGGGAAGGGACGGACAAGAAAACTGAAGAGGGAGATGGACAATTCAGGCCGACCGAACAAGGCGAAGCCTGTGAGGGCTGGATTGCCTATATTGTTTGCGAGAAGTAATACCCCAAAAACCTCAACAGCCCCTAAGACTCAAGAGCCCGCCGCGAAAACCTATCAACTCGCTGAACTGCCAAAACAGTCCAAAAGGAGTTGGCATGCATGTTCTGGGTGTTCCATATGGCAGTGGTGCCCACCCGCAATAAAATGAGTCTGCATCCCGGCCAGTTGAGGCCTAAATAATTGTTCGGTCTGAGCGATAATGTCGGCCCCTTTCTCCCCGAGAATAAGGATACGCGGACATTTCAATAGACTTAGGCAATGTTGAATATGTGGGACAGTGAACCCCAGGAGGCTTGTCAGTTTTATGCGAGGATCATTACGCCACTTCCACCCTTCTGGTCCTAGAATCGTCCCCCGCTTGGTTATTTCTGTAGCGGCGCTTTCCACGTCTAGGCCCACTGACAATCGGACTTTGACTGCCTCCTCCAGGGTCTTATAAAATTTTGGTCCCTTGGCGGCAAGAATTTGCCTTGATTCGAACTGCTGATTCACTCTTCGGGGCAACTCCTCAAAACTATGAGGCAGAGGTGAAAATGCCTCTATCATGCCCAGGGCAAGCGTCTGCTGTGGAAAACAAGCTGCAAAAAGCATGGCGACCCCAGCTCCCATGCTATGGCCAACTAAGATCACCTCAGCGACGTCTAACTCCGCCAAAAACTGACGTAGGGGAACCAGCCAATCCACAAAATGGTATTGGCCACCAGCGCCGAGCCAATCAGAATGCCCATGCCCAGGGAAATCAAGGGCGAGAACTCGGTAGTGGATTGAAAGGAGCGGCGCGAGATTGTAGAAGCTAGCGCAATTGTCCTGCCAGCCGTGCAAGAGTAGCAGAACCGACTCTCCTGGCTCTTTTGCTCCGTAGTCACGGTAAGCGATTCTTAATCCCGACTCGGAAAGTAATAGGGAGTCTTCTTTAAACACAGGTTATCCCCAAAATAAAATAGGCGCTGGATCTTTTGAATCCAGCGCCTATCTTAATGAAGCCACTTACGACTGCCAACCCTGATCGCGATTGGCAGACCTTAAATCAGCACTTTTTCCAAGAAATGTAGTACTTGTGGTGGTACTTCGTATCAACGGATCCACTCAACTGGTCCAAGCTGATGTAGCCATAATTGGTTGAAGGTCCAGTAACACGCAATTCAGTAGAGATTTGCAAAGGGCGCTTGACGCTGCAAGGAGACCAAACGCTGCCGATAACGGCGAGGCGGTCAGTGAAGAAATAAGAATCACTGGCTGGACCGCGGAACGTAGAGGTAAAGCGAGCTTGGGTGGCGAATGGGTTGCCTGGATCCACGAAACGGTAGCGAGATTCTTGTACTGCTGTGACGCCCTGATCGAGGTAGTAGTATCCAACGTACTCAACCGCCATCAAAGAATATGACCAGCCGCTTGGAACGTTTAGAACGGCTTGCACGTTGCAGTTAGAGCGAACCATAGGAGCGCCGCCGGCGACTTTCTCAGCGATATAGTTGTCGAACAGTAAAGTGAATTGAGTCTTGTCTGGAGTGATCTGTACAGCAGCATTTTCTTGCGTACAGCCTGTACCGCCCCAAATAACGTTATTGATTGTGACGATGCCGGGAGGTGTCGTTTGCCCAAAAGCGGCTGCTGACACGAGCCCTAAACCTACTGCGAAGCTTCTCATTGCTAGTTTCATAGTGTTTCCCCTTTATGATTGACTATAAATAATTTAAGTCATGCACATACAAAAGCACGAACTGTGCCAGGTATCAACCCTTGTTCTTCTTTCTTTTCAGAAATCTAACCACCTAAGAAAACTGCGTAAAATAATTCATGTCAATGTGACGCAATCATTTGTGCCCGAATTTGGCAAAAAGCTAAGTCTCATTTTGTTTTTCAAGCGGCAGCAGCGGTAAACAAATGAGACCAGTTCACCAGAGACTCGCGGACACTGGGCAATTTTTGTCACGCGTCCAACCTCAACTCCAGCCACCTGCAGCCGAGGGAGTATGGACACCAAAGCAAGCCCCACTCAAACTGTGAAGGAAGGCAAAAGCGATGAAGGACAGACTGGTACTTATCGTAGAAGAGGATGAGAACATTGTTGACGCACTCGCTGATGACCTCTTGGACTACCAATTAGAGGCAATTATGGCGTCCGATCTCAACGAAGCCATTAACATGGTCAAAAAATTCCGTAAAAATATCGCTCTGATACTCTGTGACGCCGGTATCGAAGACGGTAACGGAATTGCGCTGAAGGAAACCATGATGGATGAAAACATCAAAATTCCCTTCATTCTTTTGACAGAGGAGCTCACGGACGCCCTGGAGGAGGACGCGGAGCGCCTAGGAGTCAGGGATGTCTTAATTAAGCCCATCGATCTAGAGGTGATGCGGGAAATCATCGAAGAAATCGCCGATGTAGCCTAGCCCTTTCTCCCAAGCTCCCTTCGCAACAAACCTAATTCACATTGCCACGAAGATAAGTCCTACCTATAACTGGAAGGGGATTTCTACCCGTACTCAAAGAAACAGGAGCAGGCCTTGATGCCTCATATAGTTTTAGACCTACATCGTGTCATGGCATTCGCCCGCAAAACCTCTTTTCTTCCTTACCTAGGGGCCTTGGTCTGGTTCAGCAGTCTCACGACTTATGCTGACCCCAATAAGCCCCAGTATGGAGCCGTCGAAATTATTAATAAAGTCAATCAAGGCGACCAACTTGAGATCAACCTGATCGTGAAGCCGGTCGCGGGCCACAAGGTGTCTTTCGACGCCCCATGGAGCTTGGAACTCAGTGAGCCGAAAGGCGTGCAATTTGCCAACGCGAAGTTAAAAAAGGACGATCTTCAAAAAGATTTGCCCGGATTTGCAATAAAGGGCCAACGGCAGGTCGGCAGCAAGGAAGCCAGCTTTTCCTATAAAATGATTGCCTTTATTTGCACGACCGATGCGACTCGCTGCTACCGCGAAGTCTACATTGGCCATCATTCCGCACCGAGCCAATAAAGGGCCCCAAAATGCAAACGACTTACAATCCAAAGGATTTTGAAAATAAATGGTATGAATTTTGGTTAGCCCAAGACCTCTTTACGGCCAAGCCCGAAAGCGGAAAACCACCCTTTACCGTGTTAATGCCCCCGCCCAATGTTACCGCTCAATTGCATATGGGGCACGGCACGGGTTACACGATGCAAGACATCATGATTCGCTGGAAACGCATGGCGGGCTATGACGCCCTCTGGCTCCCGGGCACGGACCACGCTGGCATTGCCACACAGATGATGGTGGAACGAGATCTGCTCGAAAAAGAGGGCCTGACCAGACAAGAACTGGGTCGGGAAAAATTCCTCGAACGCCTCCACGCCTGGAAAGAGAAATATGGCAGTCGCATCGTCGAGCAGTTCAAGGCGATGGGTTTTTCTTGTGACTGGAGTCGCTTAGCATACACCATGGATGAGCGGCTCAGCCTAGCGGTCAGACAAATTTTCGTGAAGCTCCATAAAGATGGCCTCATTTATCGTGGTGAACGCCTGGTCAACTGGGATCCCGTATTGAAGACCGCGATCTCAGATGACGAGGTCTATAGTGAAGAAATCCCGGGATTTTTGTACCATATCCGCTATCCCCTTGTCGGCAGCAGCGATGTCTTGGTGGTGGCCACCACCCGTCCTGAGACCATGTTGGGCGACGTCGCCGTTGCGGTTCATCCCGATGACGAGCGCTACCGCCATTTGGTCGGAACTAAGGTGCGCCTGCCCTTAACGGAGCGGGAAATTCCCATTATCGCTGATGCCTATGTAAAAATGGAATTTGGCACAGGTTGCGTCAAGATTACCCCAGCACACGATCCCAATGACTTTGCTATCGGCAAGCGCCATGACCTGCCCATGATCAACATCTTTCATCCCGATGCCACGATCAACGATCAGGCACCCGAGCCCTTTCGGGGCTTGGATCGTTTCAAGGCTCGCCAGCTAGTGGTCAAACAGCTAAAGGAGCTGGAACTGCTGGAAAAAGAGGAAAAGCACAAACACGCCGTGCCTCATTCGGACCGCAGCAAGGCCATCATCGAACCACGACTATCCTTACAGTGGTTTGTCAATATGCAAGGCCTAGCCCAACCTGCGATCGAAGCGGCGAAGGAACATAAGCTTCAATTCCACCCCGAGAGTTGGCGCAAGACCTATTTCTACTGGTTAGAAAACATCCAGGACTGGTGTATTTCCCGCCAACTGTGGTGGGGACACCGCATTCCTATTTGGGAATGCAAGGATTGCAAAGCTCATACCTGTGAACTCATTGACCCCACCAAGTGCAGCACTTGTGGTAGCGCAAATATTAGCCAAGATGAGGACGTCCTGGATACATGGTTTTCCAGCTGGTTATGGCCCGTCAGCACTCTCGGCTGGCCTGCAGATGATAAGGATCTCAAGCGGTACTATCCAACCGACGTCTTGATTACCGCACCAGAAATTCTGTTTCTTTGGGTGGCGCGGATGGTGATGGTGGGCTACTACACCAAATCAGAAGCACCCTTTAAGGATGTCTTCCTAACCGCAACCGTTTGTGACGAAAAAGGCAGAAAATTCTCTAAAACTCTCGGCAATGGCATCGACCCCATGGATGTTATCGAAAAGCACGGTACCGATGCCGTGCGTTTCACGGGAGTGCATCTCGCCCCCTTAGGCGGTCGAATCCGTATGGGACTCGCCGACTTTGAAGTCGGGGCCAAATTCATCAACAAAATCTGGAATGCAGCCCGTTTCCTAATGGCGAATATCCCCATCAGCGCGGTGACACCACTTCCTGAAAGATCCCAGCTGCCTTTGTATCAACAATGGTTGCTCACTTCCTTTGAGGAAACCGCACTTAACGTCAACGAGAGCCTCGCATCCTACCGCATCAACGATGCGGTTCATGCCATTTACCATTTTATTTGGGGCAATCTCTGCGACTGGGCCCTTGAAATAGCTAAGGACACTCTGAAAAAAGAGCCTCAGTCGGACGCCGAGAGGATGGAGCGCGACGCCACCCACTCTGTCTTGGTGTACGTTTTTGATGGCGCCTTGCGCCTTGCTTCGCCTGTGATGCCATTTGTCACCGAAGAAATTTGGCAGAATCTGCCCAAGCATCCCAACTGGGATCGCCCCGTCAGTTTATGTATCGCTCGCTTTCCTGAAGGAAACCGCTTCGCCGATGCCCCTCAGATTCAATCTCAATGGCAGAAAGTGGCAGACCTTATTTCGGGGATTCGCACCGTTCGTTCACAAGCCACCATACCTCCCAAGATGATGCTTTCTGCCTTTCTCTATACTCAGGACGACAGCCTGATTGGGCAACACCTGGATATTATCAAAAAGCTGGCAAAGCTAAGTGAAATTGAGATCAATCCATCCACCAGTCCACCAGCTAAATGCCTGGTGGCCATCGGTCGTGGCTTCCAATGTTATCTGCCCGCAAGCGGGATGATGGACATTAAAGCGGAACTCACCCGCCTCCTAAGTGAAAAGTCACGAATCGAAAAAGTGATGGCAGGTATCGATAGCAAACTTGCAAACCAAAATTTTGTCGCCAATGCACCCCCCGAAGTCATCGCGCAAAATAGAGAGCAGCAGCGCAATCTGATGGAACAGGTCCAGCACTTAGAGGCCAACCTAAAGTCCTTGCAAGGTTAAACCTACGCCCTTTAAGGGATTTTAAATTTTTCGCGTTGGGTAAAGACAACAGTCAAAGGTATGGGGGCCATGTTTCCGCAATTGCTTTTCCTTTCGCATAATCGCTTCTCTCCTCCACGCTACGACAGACCCGGACTTAGCTCGATGGGGCAACCCATTAAATTAGCAGCGGGGGCTAATTTACCCGTCACAAATCGTTGGAAGTCAAAGTATTTCAACGCAAGTAAGATGGAGCGAGCCGGAGTCCGCTGCTGGCGGCTCCGGCTAAATTTACATTCTAAAATAAATTACTTATTAG
>JBIKVD010000454.1:0-3030 GCA_044357055.1 Oligoflexales bacterium
CTTGATTTATTCTGTGAAAGTGTCTTCATAAGCGCAGTCATCATAGGCTAGCTCAGCCTGGACGTCTCGCACTGGCGCAATGGGCGGTGGGTACTCTCTCATGTCGATGTGGCGAAGGTAGCGCTGCACTTCTCCAGGATCTTGAACAGCCCCCATGATCTCCATCGTGTCTGCCGAGCTGGCGAGGGAGAGGGAGCCGCATTTAGGGCAGGTGCCAACATCAACCTTGAACGGGCGAGCGAGCCGTTTGGCCCACCTGTGATTTTTGACTTTTTCACCCGATCTTTCGCCAAAAGCTATTTTACTTTGGATAGAGGCCGCCATCGCCTCTGTCATACTAGGATGATCTTGGAATAGCTGATCAAGGTCTGGCCTAAGGACTGCTTCTCCTTCTTCTTGTAGATAACCTTTTTTGCGCAGGAGCTTGATCGTTTTGGTAGCGATCTTTTCGACAACATCACAGACTTCTTGGTCTGTCGGTTGCTCAAACGCCATGAGCCTTGGAATAGCCTCTTCAGAGGGCGGCTGGACATAAACACCTTCAAGCGCTACCAAATGAAAACGAGTATTTAAATTGCAAGCGCTGCCGAATCTTTGAATAAAGGGAATCGATCCCGGCCGCGGATTTTCAATGCCTTTGGACTTTGCGATGCTGGCGTAGTAGGCGTTAATCTCTTTAGAGGCAGTCTGATGAACTTTGCTTGTCAGCTTTTTATGAATGGCTATCCAGAACCTGAGGGGGATGGGCAGGCTCAATACCCACTGGCAATAGGGAGCATCGGGCAGCACATGATCGATTAGATGATAGGCTTTTTCCGCAATTTTGTTCCACAGCACGACGGACAAAAGCCGCGACCCTTGCACGAAAACGGCACCGCCCGCTCAAAGTCACAGCTCTTGCACTTTGTGCAAGCTGTATTGAAGAACCCCGCAGCGCAGAAAGCCCCTAAGCTCTTTGACGACAAATGCGGGAAGTCCCTTGCCGTCCAACTGTCTTTGCGCGACAAAGGTCTCGATGTGGTCGCCAAGGACCTTGTAGAGAACAGTGTCAGCGGACTGCCTGGCCTGGTAGGTGTGAACACTTTTTTGTGGCTCGCCCATGGGGGCAAACTTTGACGCTTAGCCCGCTGATGAGAAGTGATATCGGAGGGAGCGTGAAGATGTCCGCGGGCGACATTGCCGTGACTTGCAAAAAGGTGTAGGTGCAAACGCCACGCCTGGCAACCTGTCGGCAAGCTCACACCGCCGACGGCAAAATGGGTATGCCTGCGGCAAGGTGTATTAACTTTTTGAATATTTTGGCTCCTAGCTTTTCTTTTTGATGGGGAACGGACAATCCATTCTATATGTCCGATGCCTCGCCAATGAGTGAAGCCCTTCGTGGAATGCTATCTACCCTGTAGACATCAAGGAAATTGTCGGCGCCACGAGAGAATTTGGCTGCAGCAATGCCTCGCTTTATCCAGTCGTAAGTTTCTATGCTGATGGCTCGCTCCAAGAAATCGTGACAAAGGATTCCTTGGTAGAAAAATTTTATGACAACTACCTGAGCTTGGCTCCTTATACGACAACGCGATTCTGGTCCAATGGCACTTTGGAGGAAGTGAGCCTGAACGGCGTCATGGACATTAAGTTTCCGTGGCAGACGATTGTTGTCAAAGGTCAACCGGAGTCATTCTTTCTTGGAGAGGTCATTGGGATCAATACATGGTTTTTGGCAGTCGACACAAACTGAGGCCTATATTTAGGATAGGGTAACAGGGGCTAAGCTCCGGTCCTGGGAAAAAGTAAAGGAAGATATGAAGATAAAGGCGCTAAAAAAGCAAAAAAACGCGCATAAGATCTTAATAGACCCAAGGGCCAAAAAAGAACTGATGCCCTACCTACGAATCGGGTGAAGTGTATTTTAGGCTTTCGATAGGGAAGTAGTGCAAACCTAAATAAATGACAGCAGCCACTCCCCCGGAACATAACAATAGTATTAGAGCTGACGTTCGGATCAAACTCAAATCAAGGCCAAACCGTCGGGATAGATTCAGGCAAACCCCAGATATTTGAGGTCGGAAATAGCAATTCAATCGATCCTCACTGGGCAAAGAAATTGACAATATGATGTAAAAAATGAGACCCATCCCCCAAAAAAACAAAAGCAGAAGCCAAAGAATTCTAATCAGATTAGTATTGATACCCAAGGCTTTGGCGATACCTTGGCAAACGCCGTCAATAACTTTCCCTTTTTTACACTTCATCAATATTGGTTTCGGAGTTGGCTCTGTCATTCTTCAAACCTTTTGTTGCTGAATTCTCTCACTTTACACACGAGTTTCAATAAAGTGTTTTACGAGTTTTTTGGTGGATTATGGAAAATAGAGAAAAGCTGCTATCGTCTTTCATAATATTACCTTGGTATACGCAAATAGAATTAGCAGAGGAACCGCGCGCCATTTTAGCCATGCTGGGTGCCAGTGTCAACTGCGAGGTGCCAACGGACTGAAAAAGCACCTGTATTGAGCACAGAAATAACATCGTATTTCATTTTTAGGCCTATTTTTGACTGAAGACCTACCCAGGCTGCAGGGTATTCAAGCACCTTAACGGGACTAGCCCCACCCCAAACCATGGGGACCGTCAGAATAAACTATATCAAGCAGCTTCAGTGCGAACCCATTCCAAACAAAAGATCTAGAGAATCAGGGATTTGAATCGAGGCTATTGACTAAGCTTATACTCAATGAGTATACACTCATTTAAGTGGGGGCAAGAATATGGGCATTCGTAAAGAACAGAAAGAACTAACACGCAAAAAGCTCCTAGCAGGAGCGATACAGCTCTTTTCCCAACAAGGGTTTGGGGGTACGACGACAGCGATCTTAGCAAGGGCCATGGAACTATCACATGGCACTGTGTTTGTGCATTTTCCCACCCGCGAAGACTTGATTGTTGCTGTGATTGACGAGTTTGGTGGGCGCTTAGCTGAGCGTTTTCGTGACTGCTCGGCGATGGAAGATCTCACAGAAATTTTAGAGTTTC
>JBIKVD010000138.1:0-10343 GCA_044357055.1 Oligoflexales bacterium
TTTATATATAATTTCGCAAAGACTTTGGCTGCGTCGAAGCCGCAACATCGAATAGGCCTCGCGGGAACCTGCATGTTCATTGGGAGTGGGAGTGGATAAAGTCATGGAATCGCTGCAGTCGGGAATCATCAGTAAATCGCCTAACCCTGCGGTTATAGAGCATCAGCCCAGTTACCACCTCTGGCAAGCGCTGTCCGAAAAAGTGCCCCAAAGTCTCACCGAGTTAAAAACCCTGCTCTTGCAGCTGAGGTCCTTCGAGCCCATAGACCAACTGCAATACGGCGACCATGGCTTGGGAGAAGTGCTTGAGACCATTTTGCTGGCCCTTAAAAACAACAAGCGTATTGCGCTTTATGCCGATTACGATGTCGATGGCACCATGAGCTGTGTGAGCTGGATCTGGTTCTTACAAAGCATCGGTTACAGCAATTTCGTGCACTACATCCCCTGTCGCTTCCAAGAGGGCTACGGAGTCAACCTTGCTGCCATTCAGCGCCTGATTCACGAAGAAAAAGCCGATGTGATCATTACCATGGACACCGGCATCACCGCCAATGACGAGGCTGCCTATTGCCGAGAAAACGGCGTGATTTTTATCTGCACGGATCATCACAAAATCCAGCCCGATAAAATGCCCGACTGTATGATCTTGAACCCAAAAACCCACACGGACCCCAACTACCAGGAGCTGTGCGGTTGCGGGGTAACCTTTGTGCTGCTGCGCAAACTTGGACAGGTCCTGGGTGTGCAAGGAGAAATCTGGCGCGACTTGCTGGCCCTCGCAGGGATGGCAACGATCTGTGATGTGGTGACCTTGAATCCCGTCAATCATCGGCTGGCTCGCCTGGGCGTCCAAGCCCTGACCCAGTCTAAGCGTCCTGTGCTGCGCAAGTTGATCGCCTCGAGTCAGGTCAACCAAGAGCAGGTGGACGAGCAAAGCATAGGTTTTCGCCTGGGACCGCGGATTAATGCCGTTGGTCGGCTGAATCACGCTAATGCTATCGTCAAAGCCTTTGTGGAAGAAGATCCCGATGAGCTGATCGCTTTTATGGGCACTTGCAATGAAGAGCGGCGCCGCATTCAAGAGGGCATCGTGGAAACCGCTTTGGCTATGGCTCGAGATCATCTTCATGAGCCGGTGTTGTTTCTCGGGCATCGGGACTGGCACGCGGGCGTGATCGGTATCGCCGCAAGCAAGCTGGCAGAACAGTTTTGGCGTCCAGTGTGGCTCTACCAGGAGACCGACGATGGGCTAGGGAAGGGTTCCGCCCGGTCTATACCTGGTTTTGATGTGACTGAGGCCATGCAAAGCGTGGGGGCTCGGTTTAAGAAATTCGGCGGACACCAAGCTGCAGGCGGGTTTAGTTTCGAATTGCATCGCGCGGCTGACATCAAACAAGGATTGTTGGATTATGCCTTGCAGATGCGAAGTCTCAGCCCAGATCTTTGGGTCAGCAGCATGGGTTACGATTGTGAGCTTTCCTTTGATCTCTTGCAACTGCCCTTGCTGGATATTCTCGATGATATGCGGCCCTTTGGGATGGGCTTCCGCGAACCGCGTTTTAGTGTCAGGGGCCGCTTAGAAGCCCTGCGCTATCTCAATGACCGGGAAACCGGACAGCCCAAACACAGCAAGTGGCGTCTGCGCGAAGGTACGAAAATGGTGGAACTGATTATGTTTCATAAGATCTTGCCTAAAGGCCTTGAGGGCCAAAATGTGGATTGTCTGGTCCAGGTCTCGCGTAATGTCTTTCGCGGCCAAGTCCAGGTTTCGGTGATGGCCCAGGATGTCCGGGTGAGGGAATAAAGAATGCAATGAATGTTCGGCATTCCCAGGACCTCAGTGCTAAGATTTCCCTATGAGATTGGGAGGCACAGGTCTTGAAAAATCTTCTTTTGCTCGACGACGATCCAAAACAGCGACAAGAATTTCTCCAATTATGCAAATCGGCTCCTTTTCAGGTGCAGACCGCCGCCACCATGGATCAGGCGCGCGAGATCATCCACCTGCAGCATATCCATGTCTTTGTTTGCGATTTGCATCTGGTTGCTGGGCAAGGCCCAGAAGTCGGGATTCAGTTCATCAAATATGTGACCACGAGTTACCCGGATATTAAGGTCCTGGCAATCTCATCGGATACGGACCTGGATACTTGGTTAAAGGCCAGAGAAGTAGGGGCTTTGTTCTACCTGCGCAAGCCGATCTACTCCCGGGACGAAATTCTCTTGGCGGTGCAGTTTGCGCAACAATTGTCAGAGTATAACCGCCAGGAACTCGCCGCTCAAGAGGCCGTCGACGGTTTGCTACTAGACGAGGGCTTTCGCCACCTGGCCCAAGGCTTAGCCAAAAATCGCAGCGTGGCCTGTGTGGTGTCGGGCGAGTCAGGGACGGGAAAAGAGGAGTTTGCGCGTTTAGTACACCATCATCGTCAGCGAGCAGAGGGACCCTTGCCCTTTGTGGCTCTGCATTGTGGGCAGGTCAAAGCGGATTTGCATCAGGCTTTGATGTTTGGGGTCAAACAAGGCGCTGGAACCGCCCAGGAGCGAAGCAGTGATGGGCTGGTGGCAGAAGCGAACGAGGGAATTTTGTTTTTGGACGAAATCCAGCTCTTGCCTTCAAGTTGCCAACAGGAATTGTTTCAAGTGCTTGACTCCGGTTCCTATAGGCGGGTGGGGGACACTGTCGTGATGCAGACGGATTTTCAGGTGATAGCCACCACTACCATGCCATTAGCTACGGCTGTGAAGAATGGAACTTTTCTGCAAGCCCTTAAAGTGCGCCTTCGAGGAGTCGAATTGGAGCTGCCTCCGTTTCGGGCCCGCAGCGCCCAGTGGCCCGAGTTCTTGCGGATGGCCTGCCAAGATCATCAAGTCCTGTTGGGGCTGGGCGAAGCAGACGAGATCCTGGCATCCATGGCTAGTTATGATTGGCCTGGCAATATTCGGGAATTTCTCAAATTGGTGCCGGCGGTTAAGTTGTTGGCCGGGGTTTGGCGCCAGGGATTTGCCGCCTCTTTTGCTCGCGTGCTGAGTCAGCAGCAAGCTTCATCCTAGCTGTAGGACAATCAATGATTAATGCTGGAAACATGCCGGTGAATCCTATATTTCCAGTAAATTTTGGGGTTCTCAGTCGATGGAAACAAAGACTGCTGTTGAGCGAGAGACGACAGCAGCTGCTTATAGTGGAATGATGTTATTTTCGCAAAAACGGTGAGTTAATTAATAGGGGCAGTGTAAAATTTCACATCGTTCAAGGCATCCTTCAACCTGTGGTTTTCCGTAGCACCTTTTTTTGCAAAGTTTTTCTGCATATAGATTGCACTCAAAAACTGCACTGACTGTTGATTGCTGGTTCGTGGTCTGTTTATTGCTATCTCCACAGCTAACGAGTAAAAACAACAAAAGAGTCAAATACTTGAAAGGGTTTTGCATAGTAAGCCTCCGGTTCGAATGATTGTTTACACGGACCCAATTCAAGGAGGCTTTTAACACATAGCGTCATAAAAGCGCACCTCTTTCTGAAAATAGCAATTGTTACGATTTGTTATGCAAATACACTTATACAATTAGAGAACTGGCCGTCCATGGGACCTGGCAGGAACTTTCTCTTTTTACAAAGGCAAGCTTAGCCTCGATTCAGGTAACACCCGACCACGAACGGGCGCAGCTAACAGCTCCGATTCGAGCGCAATGCGGGAATCGGCCCAAGTGTTTCGAGGCCTGAGGCCAAAATCTCAGCAAGTTAGGAATTAGTAGTGACGCGGTTTGAGCTGATTCTATTTGGCCTACTGAGGTAGCGGGTGAACTTGAGAAGTGCCATTGAATTCAGCACCTGAATATGTAGATTCTTTTTGTAGATGATTTGCCAAGTTGAAATAGTAACCCTACAGTGCTTTCTCCGCAATCACCACTATAGATAGAATATCCCTTTGAAAGTGGTATGGATACACGAATCACCTGAGGCTTTAGATAGTGCTTTAGCGCATAACCAGTTAGACAATTCGGTTCAATGCTAGTTGTTACAGAGAACCCGTTTCCCATAATTTCTACCTGAAACTCTGCACAACCAAACACTATATCGGGATTTGCTGAATCAATTTCATTTGCAACTTTGTTTGCCTGTCGAACAATGTCGTATTGGGTTCCCGCGTTCAGCTGCGGTGCAAAAAGTGTCAGCAAGCAGAACAATTTCGCGAATTTCATGGCTTTTAGATTTCTCATTTTTTACCCCTTATTGAAATTACCTAGATCCGTGGCCCATACTTGACTGATGATCCCCAGAAAAGTGGACAAGTAATGATTTATGTTGCTTTTGCGGTCCTGTACTCCCCAAATTGCGTTTGGGGCTGTTCCTGTTCGACGATTGTTGATCACACCTGAGCTCAGTATTTAAAATAGGTTTCTGTGTCGATCTCGGGGTGTTGAGCCAGCAACAAGCTTAATCCCCTATTCCCCGCGCTCCTGCCTGCCTGCCTGCCTGCCTTGACGGAAACCCGCTTGTATCAAAGATTCCAGGAGCCTACAGGTTGCAGAGAATACAGCCGTATACGCTAATCGCTTCCCAAGCATTGGCAGAAAGCTCCAATCGTCCGATCATAGGGTGGAGCTTTGCTCTTGCTTTGGCTTTAGCTTTGGGAGGACGGGAGATGATGAAGGTACGACTAGGGCTGGTTTTTCTTGGTACTTTTCTAGGGGTCTGTGGCTGTTCTTTGTTTGACAATAAAAGCGACCAAAGTGCCAACATCAACATGTCTGATCTCTTTAAAGGTGCGGTTCGCGTTCCTGAGGCGCCCATGGCTTTAAGTGGCAGCTTGATCCCTTCCGCATCTTGCGAAGACGCAACGAGCTATGTTCAGGAGCTGCTCATAGACCAGATGCGCATAAGCTACCAAAGTCAGTTAGATAACTTCGATAACCGTAATCAGCAAGATTACGCCTCTCCTACTGCAGATTCCAGCGGCGCGGGCGAAGTAGCCGCCGATATGGGCAGCAACAAATCGGCAGCCGGGCCCGAGGATTTCACGACCACCAATAACCAAGTGGTCGGTGTTGAAGAAGCCGATTTTGTCAAAAACACGGGTCAATACATCTATGCTCTGCGCGGGAATCAACTCCATATCACCAAGAGTTGGCCGGTGGCGAGTATGGAGAGCCTATCCATTACGACCTTAGAAGATCGCCCCGTCGATATGCTCCTTGACGAACAGAATCGCTTAATCATTGCCACCCGACCCAAGATACTTGCTAATAGTGAGGTCCAGAACCAAACCTATGATGGTCGCGAAGCTGGGTATAGTTTTGATTATAATTCGGTGCGCCTCTTGGTGGTTGACGTTTCAGATCCTGCAGCACCGGTCATAAGCAAAAGCGTCCTTTTTCATGGTGAGTACCACGCCCTTCGGCGCGTGGATAACTCGGTCCGCCTCGTGTTAAACTCCTACCTCAGCTATCCGATCGGAGTGGATCTTTATTCTTACGAACCGGATCAATATAAGCTCACGAAGCAACAGTTTGCCGATCGTTTGCAACAAAAATTCGCAGCCAACGTCGAGATTATCCGTGCCCAAAGCATCCAAGACTTTGTCAGCTATAATCGTACTTATTATGGCAATTACGTTTTGGCTGACGAAGAAGGGAAAGTCGAAACCGTGGCGGAAAACTGCTCCAATGTTTTTCTACCTTCCGCATCGGCACAATTGGGATTAACGAGTGTGGCGACCTTGGAACTCACCGAGGGCACCGTGAGCCAACTCCTGCTGCTTGCAAGAGCCGACACGGTCTATGCCAGCACCAAGTCCCTGTATTTGACTAGTTCTTACTGGTGGTGGTGGAGTCAAGGTCCGGAGAATACCGATGCCAACTATAGTTTTATCCACAAATTTGACCTGCAGGAGCCGGATCAAGTGTCCTACCTAGGATCTGGACGCATACCTGGGGCGATTAAGGACCAGTTCTCTCTGGACGAATTCGAGGACCATCTGCGAGTCGCGGTCACAGTGACCAAATATCAGGAACAGGAGAATAATCAGACGATCAGTTGGACGCAGAACGATACCTACAATCAGGTGTTGGTGCTTGCCGAAAGTGAACAACAATTGAAAATCGTCGGACAAACCCCTGAGCTTGCCAAGGGTGAGCAAATCTACAGCAGCCGCTTCGCCGGTGCGCGCGGCTTTGTGGTGACCTTTCGTCAGGTCGACCCCTTGTTTGCGATTGATCTTTCCAATCCTGCTGAACCAAAAGTCTTAGGCGAGCTGAAAATCCCCGGTTTTTCAAACTACATGCAGT
This sequence comes from Oligoflexales bacterium, assembly GCA_044357055.1. Taxonomy (GTDB): domain Bacteria; phylum Bdellovibrionota_B; class Oligoflexia; order Oligoflexales; family JBIKVD01; genus JBIKVD01. The sequence continues at coordinate 6,289 of JBIKVD010000138.1, forward strand.
TTCTAGATGACAATCACCTCTTGACCATTGGTATGGACGCTGACGTCGTGAGCGGCAGAACCACAGGACAAAAGCTGTCGATCTTTGATATCAGCGATATGAGCAGCCCTAAGGAAAAACACACCTATATCCTTAAATCCGATGGCTGGCTTTTCAGCGAGGCGCAAAATGAACACAAAGCCTTTACTTATTTTGCCGCGCGGGGCGTGCTGGGGATCCCCGTTTCTGGCTATAGAGACACCCAAACCGATATGTGGTGGCAGCGTTATGTTAGCTCTTTGATGGTCTTCAATATCGATGTGGACACAGGTATTAGTGCACGAGGCGAAATCCCCATGCATGACCTGTTCAAGGATTCGCAGCAAGAGGACTCCTGGTGGTATGGCTATACCGAAGTCCGTCGGAGTATCTTTGCCGATGACTATGTTTACGCCATTAGCAATGCGGGGATTCGTGCGGTGCATCTCGATGATCTGGAAACTCCACTTGCCACAGTGGCCTTTCCTTGCGATCAAATGTGCCTGGGCGGTGGCTGGTACTAAGCTGAATGGCTGCCGCGGTTCCATTTGCCTGTCTAGCACCTTTTTAGGTATTGAAATCTAGCAATTGTCTATATAAGATATAGACATGCTGAAGTTCGAGTGGGACGAAAACAACAATAGGATCAACCGTCGCAAACACGGGATTTGGTTTGAGGAAGCACAAAGTTGCTTTGATGATCCAAATGGTCGTTTGTTCTTGGACCCAGAAACTGCAGAAGAACGGTTTCTCTTAATTGCCTTCAGCTCTGCAACTCGTCTTTTGATTGTGGTCCATTGTTACAAAGATTCCCCATCTCTCGTGCGCATCATTTCGGCGCGAAAAACAACCAAGCATGAACGGAAGCAATATGAAGAAAGAGTATGATTTATCAAAGTTAAAAGAGGTAAAAAATCCTTACCCCCGAAAGAAAAAGGCCGTGGGTATTAACCTTAGTCCTGCAGTCATAGATTACTTTAAAAAACTTTCTGATGAATCAGGGATTCCGTATCAGAAATTGATCGACCTATATCTGCTCGATTGTGTGAAGAGCAAAAAGAAACTGTCGTTGAAATGGGTAGCCTAAGCGGACCATGACTCCCTCCAGCGCCTTTTTAACGGTAGCTAGATCCATTTCGAGGTTAAATAATGAAAATTGTTCATCGGCCCGAAGCTGGGAAAATCCGAGTCGACCATTCGGCGTATGATAAAAGAGGGCAAGCTTAAATATGTAAAGCCCAATGGCAAAGACTACCGATTCAAGAAATCAGATGTCATAAAATTGATAGCTTAAGGTTGCCTGTAGCAGGTCGGACTGACACCCAAATCATTTACAATGCTCGCGCCCTTGCTCTAAACCGAGATCACAATTCCTTACAAATCTGCTCGACCGGCTGATAGATATCTAGTAAGTTATTGAACTCATTCGTCTTCAGTCTTCGAGGAAAAGTATGGACTACTCACCTGCAATGGTTGTAATTGCCTTTTTTTGCGTCATAGTTCTCATCATAACGATCATTGCGGTTTTTTTGCGGCGAGTCGTTCCCACCAATGAAGTGCACATCGTCCAATCCGGCAAGTCGACAGTTTCTTACGGCAAAGATCATAGCTCCGGAAACTCCTATTATGAATGGCCGTCTTGGATTCCGAAGTTTGGTATTGTAAAAATCATTCTGCCAGTCTCAGTTTTTGACGAAGATCTTGAGTCGTACGAGGCTTACGACAAGGGGAGGTTGCCCTTTGTGGTCGACGTCAAAGCCTTTTTCCGCATTACCGATTCGAACATGGCCGCACAACGAGTCAGTTCCTTTGATGAGCTTCGCAACCAATTGAGAGCCATCCTGCAAGGAGCGGTTCGTACCATCTTAGCGTCAGCCGATATCGAAGAAATCATGCAGGGTCGCAGCCAGTTTGGTGAGCAGTTTACCAGTGAAGTGGAATCTCAGTTGAAGAACTGGGGTGTCTCCACCGTTAAAAACATTGAATTGATGGATATCCGAGATTCGGAATCATCCCATGTCATCAAAAATATTATGGAAAAAAAGAAGTCGTTGATTGAGATGCAGAGTCGTATCGAGGTTGCGGAAAACCTGAAACGAGCCAGCATCGCGGAAATCGACGCAAAACGTGAGACCGACATTCAGCAACAAGATGCCTTGCAAAAAGTTGGTTCTAGGACCGCGGAGAAAGATAAGGAAGTGGGGATTTCTAATGAGCTGGCCCTACAATCCATTAAGGAGCAAGCTCGTTCCACAGCCGAAAAAGAACTGGCCATCACGAAAGTGAAAGACGTAACAAAAGCAGAAATTAGCAAGGCGGTAGAAATCGTCAAAGCAAATCAAGACAAGGAAACAGCAGCCATTAATAAAGAAATGGCACTGATTCGCGCTTCCCAGGATAAAGAAACAAAAATCTTGATTGCCGAAGGTGAAAAGGCAACGACGATCTTGCATGCTGAAGGGGATCTTGAAAGTAAACGAAGAGAATCTGAGGGTATCGCCGTCGAAGGTATCGCTAAGGCCGATGCGGAAAAGGCCATGCAATTGGCACCGGTCCAGGCCCAAATTGTTTTGGCAAAAGAAATCGGTACTAATGACGCCTACCAAAAATACTTGATTACCATCGAGCAAGTGAAAGCCACTCAAGCGGTGGGAATCGAACAGGCAAAGGCATTATCCCATGCCGAGCTTAAGATTATCGCCAATTCCGGCACCGTGGAACATGGCATGAAGAACCTTATGGATGTTTTTTCATCCAATGGCGGAACCAATCTTGGGGCCATGCTCGAGGGCCTAGCGCAGACTCCACAAGGGGACGCCATCTTGAAAAAAGTAGGAATCCATCCCGAGGCCCCGCCAAGCAAATAGGATGGCCTATTTTCAAGAATAAGTGGGTCCGGACATCTCGAGGATCTGGATCCGGCACTTGCGACGCGACCTGTTTCTTAGGTTTCACTTTCCGCTAACTGCGGCCACATTTCCGAAATTTGGCTGGGCCGCAGCAGAGTGATCAGGCTAGCAAATTTCCCCCGTCCTGAGGTGAGATCTTGCCAGCTAAGACCAGGTTCCAGCTGCAATAACGCAAGAGTCGCGGGTTTGATGTCCTGAGTCAGACCGCAGGCCTGCTCCAGAAAATACTCCAGATCAGGATTGTGAGCGATCAGCAGCGGGCAGTGGTATTCGTCTGGGATTTTCTGTAATTCCGCAAAATAAGCCTCGATCCCTTCAAAATACAGGGGATCAGCAGTAAACACGGGCGCCTCGCCTGTGCTGCTTTGGAAGGTGTCTTTGAAACAGCGGTAGGTCTCCATTGTGCGTTTGGCCGGGGAAACCACGTAGAGATCGACTGGATAACTCTGATGTTTGGCAAAGGCCCCCATCAGACGTGCCTGCCAAATGCCTTTGGGGCTGAGAGGCCGATCTTTATCAGCCATTTCGGGTCCAGCAGGATCAGATTTAGCGTGCCGCATCACGAGCAAGTATTTGGGCGCTGGGGCTGAGAGGTCGCGATTCATGAAATACCTACCTTTAAAAACGAAACGTCTATGAGGGCGCAGAGGACTGCTGCAGAGATTGAGATAGCGACTGAGAAAGCGGTAAGGCTTGAGAGTTCAACAAACTTTTGCGGCTCGGAAGTTCCTGCAAATTTTGCGTGGTCTTGGCAGCTAGCTGACCGCATGCGCCAGAAACCTCTAAACCCTTGCTATAGCGCACCGGGGCCGGGATGCTGCGAGAGGCCAGGAACTGCTGAAATTCTCGGATTTCTTCCTCGCTAGGGCGCTGGTAGCCAAGACCTGGGTGTTCATTAAAGGCAATCAAATTCACCTTTGCCGATAAGCCCGCCAAGAACTTAACCAAGTGAGCCGCTTGCGTGGTGGTGCAAGTCTTGTCTTTGATCAGAATAAACTCGATCGTGACTTTACGGCCCGTTTCCTTTTGATGATATAATAAGGCTTTTTTCAATTCGGCCAGCGGGTAACGCCGATTGATGGGCATAAGTTCGGTACGCAGTTCATCATTGGCCGCATGCAGCGACAG
>JBIKVD010000139.1:0-10335 GCA_044357055.1 Oligoflexales bacterium
TTGAAGGTCTGACGATCAAGCACGCTTCGCTTTTTTACCAGAGCCGCTTGTGCGAGCGACTCCAAACGCAGTTGAGATTGTTCCAAACCTCGGCGGATCGATTGTTGAGAATGATTAACAGCGGAGCTTAATTCCAATAGGCGGCCGCGGTGTTTTTCCATTTGTCGCAACACAGTGCGCTCATAAGACTTTTGGAACTGCATCACTTGCTCTTGCAAAGCAAAAGATTTCCTACGACTGGCCTCTTCGAGTGCTAAGAAGATCTCCTTAAGAGAGCTCTGCAAATGGGTATGGAAATCCCTTACCAAAGAAAGAATGGCTTCTGCTGCGGCGGTAGGCGTTTTCACATGTGTGTGACAGACTTCTTCCGCAATGCTTACATCATCATGATGTCCAATAGCCACGAGAAAGGGGACTTGAGAATGGCAAATCGTTTCTGCAATCTCCTCTGAGTCAAACCATCGCAAGTCCGCTTGGGAACCTCCACCGCGGGTCAGGACGACCAAGTCAATACCCTGCGCTATAAGCAACGCATAAGCCTTGCGAATATCCTCTACCGTTTGTTTGCCTTGCATACTCGCATGGGCCACAAAAACCTTACCTGGAAACTTCTGATCCTGCAGTTGATGCAGAAAATCACTTTCCGCCCGCGAATCTTTAGCGGTGATCAGTCCAATGCTAAGGGGCAACACCGGCATTTGCAGATTCTTGTTTCTTTGTGCGAGGCCTCGTTTGCGTAGCGCTTGCAGCGTCTTTTGCCGCTGCAGGGCCATTTTTCCCAAAGTAAACTGATCATCAATGTCCATGACTTGCAGGGATATTTGGGCTCGATCTTTGTAAAACGAAACTTGCGCTAGACAGCGAATCTCACTGCCTTCTACCAACCAAGACTGCAGCGGGGCCCCTAATTTGGCCTGAAGTTTCATGGTGATATTGGGCCATAAAATACAAGAAACCGAAGAGCTGCCCATAGCCTGATCTTGTTGGCCTTCCGAGAGGCGAAAATAGAGCGTTTGCTGTCGCGCCTGCAAATTCTGAATTTCACCGATAATCCAATAGCTGGTAGGGAAGGAGCTTTTGATCTTCTGATCGATAAGGGCAAGAAGCTCAGAAATCCTCAAAGACGGACTGGTTCCGATATTGGAGCTGGACTTGGGAGCTTGGCCTTCCGCCAAAGCCTGACGAATTTGCGAGTCGAGATTAGCGATACTTGGGGCCGCGTTTTGCGCCATCGTTTGCAGGGGATTTATCGGTGCTTTCGGGATGTTTGGCTGTTTGATGTTTGGTTGTGCGATGTTGCTTGCCTGTGTGAGAACTTCCAGAACCGGGGCAGGGGCGTCCAAGCACATTCCGCCTGTGCTGCGGGCCAATCGTTGAACACTTTCCCAGGCCGACTCACTCCATGGCAGCAGCCATTGCTTCTGCGTGCTCTCGTAGCGGCCTCCCAATGCTTTGATGGCCTCACGAAAAGGAAAGGTTTGCCCTAATAAAATGACAAATTGACCATCTTTGCGGTAATTGATTGGCATCTCGTGGTCTCTATCGGAGTTCTCATTGGCGGCATCGTCAAACCAATTCATTTATGTCATAGTGTGGCATGTTTGGCTTTTTTTCAAGAAGGCTTTGGAACTAGAGTCTCTTCCGAAAAAATCCCCTGCGCGAAACACCTGAACCGGAGTTTTTGTACATAGTCTATGTGGCTGATTCGCATTGCATTTGGCTTCCTTTTTCTGCTGCCTATCGCGCTGCTCGTGGTGCTCAGTATGGGAGCCTCTGCGTCTTTTGTCGATCACGTCCTCGTTCACTTACTGCCTCAATTGGCGTTGAATTCGTTGATTTCTGCAATTTTTGTCATAGGGCTATGCCTTGCGATGGGTGGGTACTTTGCCTTTCTAACAAGCTTTTATGACATCCCAGGGCGGAAATTTGTTGAGCTTGCTTTATGCCTACCCATGATGCTTCCGCCTTATGTTTACGCCTATCTTTTTATACCTTTTGTGGGTTCTTCCTTGGGCTGGCTAGGTTTTCGGTCCCTGTATGGACTCATTTTTTGCCTGGTTTTGGCTTTTACGCCCTACGCTTTTATACTCATGCGCAGCTTTATGATGAAAAATGCACTGCAGTGGTACGCTGTTGCCGTCGCTCACGGTGTTACGATGACGAGTTTTCTCCGTAAGGTCTTTATTCCGGGTCTCCGCATTCCCGCCACAGCCTCTGCCATACTATTGCTACTGGAAACACTTGCCGAGTTTGGCGCCTCGTCCATGTTTAGCGTGCCAACATTATCCAGTGGTATTTACAAAACCTGGGTAAGCCTTTTTTCCTTGGAAAGTGCCGCCTTTTTAGGCTTGGTATTCTTTCTTTTCGTTCTACCCTTTGTCCTAGCAGAATTTTTTGTTCTCCGTTCTGGGCCCAAACCCTTGGGCTTTGAGCCGAAATCGCTTAAGTGGAAACCGATCTACTGGCTCCATTTGGGTCTTCCGCTTCTCGTGTATTTACTGTTGGCGGTGCTTCTTCCCATACTTCTACTTTTAAAGATTGTGTGGTTCCATGCGGCGGAGTCGTTCCTCGCCAACGTATGGATTTATACTATGAATACAGCTCTTATTGGCGTCGCTGTTGCAAGCTTCGTTTCAGGCTGCAGCTTGGGGGTTGCTGCCTTGTTGCGCTGGCGCAGTGCAGATAAAGATGTTCGGTTTGTTGACTTGTGCGTCTCGCTTGGCTATGGAATGCCGGGCATCTTGATTGGCATAGGTGTCTTTGGCCTGATGACAAAGGGAGCGATGCTTTTTTCCTTCCATGACGGGACAGAAAGTGTTTGGCCAAAGGTTTGGGCTTTAGGTGGGGTGATTTTTGGGCTATCCATCCGTTTTGCGGCCCCCGCCTGGAAATTGATGGAACGCACCCTCCTGCAATTGCCAAAACAGCTCGATCAGGCCGCTTTGGTTCATGGCCGCGGCCCCTGGTTTCTGCTGCGAAAGCTCTACATTCCCTTCCTGGCCCCTAGTTTATGGTTCGGTTTTGCTCTGGTATTGGTGGAGGTCATGAAGGAACTTCCTGTCACTTTGCTGCTGCGCCCTGTGGGCTTTGACACGCTCGCGGTCAAAGTTTTTGAATTTACGAGTGAGGGAGAATGGGAAAAAGCCGCGATGCCGATTCTGCTTATTTCAGGGCTCAGCGTGTTTGGCTTCAGTTTAAAATGGTTCTTTGAGAATGTAAAACCAGGTGAAAAGGGAGATCAATAATGGAGCAAGGTCCCCTGCTGACAATGGAAGATCTGGCTTACAGCATTGATGGGCACGCCTTAATCAAGCCTCTTTCTTTCGACATCAATCTTGGGGAAGTGCTTTCGATTTTAGGTCACAGCGGTAGTGGTAAATCAACCTTGTTGCAACTGATCAGTGGTTTGATTCCAGCGAGCGCTGGTAAAATAGTCGGGCGGGGCCAAGTTTGGCACCAGGGGCAACAAAGCTTGGTGCCGACCCAATGGCGAAATCTTGCCTATGTCTTTCAAGATCCCTGTCTTTTTCCTCATATGTCGGTACGAGACAATATTCAAATTGCTGTATCCAGCCGCGCCCCTACGATACGTGCGAAACATTTCGCTGAAATTGTCGATTTAACCGGTGTTGCCGCACTTCTTGATCGATTACCTCGTCAGATTTCGGGTGGACAGGCCCAACGAGTGGCTATTGCCCGAGCGCTTTATGCGAGTCCAGACCTCATGCTATTGGACGAGCCGTTTTCCAGTCTCGATCGTCCCACGGCTACCTTAATGCGAGGGGAGTTGCTAGGCTGGCTTAAGAACTACGGAATGGCTGCTTGTTTCGTCACCCATAACCCGGACGAGGCCTTTGACTTGTCCCAGCGCATTGGCTTCTTACAATCCGGGTCGTTATTGCAAATCGCCCCGCCTGATCAATTTTACTATCGACCCGCGAATGTAGACATTGCCCAGTGGACAGGCGAGGGTAGGGCCATAAGTTTGGCTCAGGATCTAGCTGCGGAAAGCGAAGTGAGGTATTTGCAGCGGGAGTTCCAGCGGTACTGCGCCACCCATTCAGAATTTTTGGGCCTAAATTTTCAGCTCTTTTTATTATATGCGCGTGCCGTTGATTGGGTATTAGATAGCGCGGGCCAGCCTTTTGTCGTGGTCGCGTGCCAATTTCGGGGAGATTATTTTTTGTGCCAAGTGCGTGGTTCAAGCGGGCTCACCTACCCAGTATGTCTGGATGCTTTTCATGCGCCTGGTAGCGTCGTGCCATTAGCTTACCGACCAAGGGTCCGACCGACAATTATAGGTTGATGTCTGGGGAGGGCTACCCACGGGGGAGCTATTGATCATTCTGTTTGTTATAGGCCTAACGTTTGCTTTGACGGCATCCACGTTTTTCAACATCTATTACCAAAATAAAAGGCTCAAGATAGTCGACGGATGTCGGTGTGAATTTACACCAGAAAACGTTTTCTGGCTTGTTAAACGACTCAGGGAATATCTGCATGATATGATTTTTGCCGTAGGTCAAGTCCGGGGCATTCATGGGTGTCGTTCCCTTGACGAAGCCATCATTGATATCAAAGTCGACTTTTTCACCGTTTTTCTTCGAGAGAATTTTTACAGGCGCGAATTTATCAATTTGCTTCAAAACAATGCTTTCATTTTTGATTTGCTTACCCCTCTTGTGCGTCACCGAGAAGCGAACGGTCTCGTAACCCTCTCGGGCGATGCTGATCGTACCTTTCCCCTCAGGAAAATCATGAACGATGATGGGTGACTCCACGTATTTTCCCCCAAAAAGCGAGGTCTGATTGTACGATAATTTGACAGCTGGAGGTGTCGTCACTAAATAAACGTCTGGGGTACGCCTAGCCTTTACCACATATCCGAGACCCCCCACTACCACGGCAATGACCATGAGGGCACCAATCGCAATTTGAGTGCCTATTCCCTTTTTTTTGCTAGATTTCGAGTAGTATCGTTCTTTTTGAAATCCTGAATGAGAGTTGGGTCGTAGCATGCCGGTATTGTGGGAAATGCCCCCAATTCCTGCCCTTGTGTTGGTGGAATGGCCGCTGGAAAATTGATTCGGTAGCTTTGCATTGGCGCGGGTTACCGGGCTACGAGGCGCCATCGCCAAGCTAGGAGGCGCTTCCAAGTTGTGACCGTGAGCAATAGCGTTGGCAAGTCGCTCATTCATGGGTGCAGCAGGGTTGTGAGCGCGAGGGGCTTGATTGGGTTTTTGCGAAGTCTCGGTCAGGGCTTTTTTAATGTCCTCTTGACTCTCCTGGATCCGTTTCGAAAGCACCAGCTTCATTAGGGAGGCGACGTCTTTGGAGGTAAAACTTGGGAACTTTTGATTTAAGTAAACTCTTAAAGCAATTTCCAGGTCGCCTGCCGATTGGTAGCGCAGCTTTTTTTCTCTAGCTAGGCCCTTCAGAACGATTTCTTCTAGCTCCGCGGTGATATCCCTATTGAATTGAGACATGGGCGAAGGAATTTTGCATGTTCTGACAAGGTTTATGGTCTCCACTTCATTTTCGCCTTGAAAAAGGCGGCGCATGGTTAGCATCTCCCATAGGACGATGCTCAGCGCGAAGACATCCGTTCTCGCGTCAACAGGTTTTCCAGAAATTTGCTCGGGGCTCATATAAGCGTATTTGCCCTTAACAACCCCAGGCTTGGTTTCGGTCATTTTATTGTCAGCATCGGCAATGCCGAAGTCCGTGACCTTGATTTCTCCTTCGAAGCTTAAGAGGATGTTTTGGGGAGAAATATCTCGGTGGACAATATCGAGGGGTTTCGAGGTGATTTCATCAATTTTTGTATGAGCAAAATGCAATCCGCGAGCAGCTTCGGCGATAATGTAGCAGGCTACGGCGATAGGCACCAAGTTACCGCTTTTTTCACACGCTGCTAAGAGTGCCCGCAGATCGGCGCCGCTGACCAACTCCATAATAATGGCGTAGGAGCCCTCAACTTCTTCAAATCCTTCGACCCTGATGATATTTGCATGCTGCAAGCGCTTACAGATATGGGCTTCATCGCGAAACATTTCGACAAATTCAGCGTCCTGGGCAAAATGGGGAAGGATTCGCTTAATGGCGCAAATGCGAGAGAAACCATCCTCTCCCACTTGCTTGCCCAGATAAATCTCGGCCATTCCGCCGCGCGCGATGCGCTTTGACAAAATGTAACGAGGGTGCTCCATTCAGACCTTCCTGATGGTGGATTTCCATGAGTCTTTTTGATCGGTCTTAGGTGGAAAAGCTTGATCTTAATCGGAAATTCGTCTGCTTGAGCGATTGGCAAGAATTTATCGACAGTATGATTCTTCTGGGGTTTATGACAATATTAAAGCTTCCACCAACATGCTGGGCTTTCCTGATTGAAAAGGAAGTTCCCAAGTCCTTAGGAGCGAGGGATGGCAAAGCCGTGATTGTTGGCTCCCAGAGTTTTAGATAGAGCAAGAAAGTTAAGCCTCACAAGGGCTAAATCTATGGAGAGTCGTATCGATGTTTATAACGGTAGAAGGCGGTGAGGGAGCGGGAAAGAGCTCTTTTTGTTTGGCGCTGCAAAAACAGCTGCGTGAGCGAGGAAAGGTTGTCCAACTGACTCGGGAGCCGGGGGGAACGCAGCTTGCAGACCGCATTCGGCAACTTTTCGCAAATCCTCCAGAGCCCATCCAAGCGTTGACCGAATTGTTTTTGGTTTCCGCGGCTCGCTGTCAACATGTACAACTCTTTCTCTTGCCAGAGCTCAAACTTGGGCGATGGATCCTTTGCGATCGCTTTTATGATTCAAGCTATATCTATCAGGGTGTTCTCGGTGGAATCGATAGGACCGTGATTGATAAGATGACGGACCTAGCCAGTTACGGTTTGGTGCCAGAGTTAACTTTTCTCCTCGATTGCGATGTGGATATTGCTTTTCAGCGCATGGAACAGCGTCATCAACAAGATGGTGCTGGTCGATATGACGCTGCAAGCAGAGAGATCCGACAAAAGATGCGCGAGGGGTATCTCCATCTTGCTCAAACGAACAAAAATCGTATGGTAGTGTTGAATGCAAATCTTGAGCTTCCCCTGATCGTTAGTGAAGCCATAGCTCACATAGAAAGCCGTAGGACGCGCCCCTAAAGTTGGGAAGTGATTCCGGTGAAAAAGGGCCAAAATGGACCGCAAGGTTATGTTGAGTCATCTCAAAAATCTTTACCAATCAGACAGGCTGCATCCAGTAACGCTGCTTTGGGGGAGAGCTGGAATTGGCAAGGAGAGTTTTGCCCTCGATATGACGCGTCTTCTTCTTTGCGAGTCGGCCAGCGCTTGCGGAAACTGTGCTGCTTGTCGCCTCGTTTCGAGCAATCAGCATAGCGACTTTTTGCACTTAGGTTTGGAATGTAAAGCCCTGAAGACTTCAGATGTGGATCTGATACTGGAGTTCTCCTCGAATCGTGGATTGGGAGGAAACCGCGTTGTCTTTCTACGAGATGTCGAACGACTTACAAAGGCAGCGGCGAACCGACTGTTAAAGACCCTTGAGGAGCCGCCGCCAAAACTGTATTTTATTTTGACGAGTTCTGCACTGGCAGCAGTCATCCCAACAATTCGCTCCCGGTCGGCACAATTTCACCTAAAGCCATTGGCATGGGTGGAGGCGAAATTAGCTATCCAAAATAAACTCCCTCTTGGCTGTAAACCAGATGAAGCTCAGATGCTGCTCTCGTATGTGCAAAATGCAGGTTCCATAGCAGATTCTTGTTTGGATCTGGCGCAGTCGACTGCCGAAAGGGGAGAAGGGGCGATTGCTAGCTCTTGGAGTCGAGAGATAGAGGAAACGATACAGAGGGCTGTCGGAGAGGATAGCGTCTCAGATCGCGCTGGAACCCCAAATTCTGTATCCTCCAATATGGAGCGGGGATGGAATGGGATTTTGCGCTATTGGCACGTCAGCGGGCTAGCTGGCTTTGACGCGGCGCAGATGCTGCAGACGAGAGAGTTTCGTGCTTTGCTGGATGCTTTACGTCAGAAAGAATTGGTAGAAAAGGTCACAATCTCAGACAGGCTTCATAGCCAGTCTCTCATATGGCAAATGGTAGAAATTTGTCGCAGTGTTGAAGAGACATTACCCACGAAAGGCTAGCGAATCGTAGCCTTGAAAGGATCACGTCAGTGGAATTTTGCAATGTCGTTGGTGTGCAGTTTAGAACTGCAGGTAGGATATACAGTTTTGATGGAGGCAGTCTCAAACTCCATAAGGGAGAACAAGTTGTCGTTGAAACGGAACGCGGTCCTAGCTTAGGAGTCGTTGTAAACATTGGCTTCTTCCATGTCGAGCAATTGGGTGGGCGTACGATTAAACCGATCCTTAGGGTCGCTGGCCCGAAGGACTTGCGGCCGAGCGAAAAGTTAACGCCTGGCTATGTGGAAGAATTTGTAAAAGATTTAGTTCGTCAGCTCTCTCTCAACATGAAAATTTTGGACGCGGAAGTACAATTTGGCGGCAACAAGGTTCTCGTTTTTTTCACCGCTCCCGGACGTGTTGATTTCAGAGAATTAGTAAAGCAATTGGCATCAGGACTTCGTTCTAGAGTCGAACTTAAGCAGGTTGGCGCTCGTGATGAAGCAAAATTGATTGGAGGACTTGGGGTTTGCGGGCGAGAGTTTTGCTGCTCCACATTCTTGCGCGAATTTGTCCCAGTGTCTATTAAGATGGCAAAAAATCAAAATCTGGCCTTGAATCCGAAGAAAGTCTCAGGCGGTTGTGGTCGCCTTTTATGTTGTCTCACATATGAAGATGATCACTATCAAGCGGTGCGCAGTAAAATGCCTCCGCGCGGGAGTCGGGTCAAGGACCTTGAAGATGGTACGTCTGGCGGGGTTATCAAGCTTGATTATTTAAATCAGCGGGTGGTGATCGAAATGCAAGATGGCTCCCAGAGGAGCGTTGATATTGCGCAGATTGAGGTCTTAGCCAGGGGGCGAGATGCTGACGAGGAACTCGACACCTGGGGAGACGATCTCGATCCTAAACTGTTTGAAGAGGACCAACCATCTTCAGGGCTCGATGCGGGAGGGCCTGAGGAACCTGGTGCCGCTCCGGGCCGAGGTCCAGACAAGCATCATGGCGCTGGTAACAGGCCTGCACAACATTCACAGTCTCAGTCGCGCCCTGATTCTCGGCAAGACCCCCGCAGGCCTTCGGCTCAATCTGGGACGTCCGGAGGGGTTAGGGGGGGAACTGACAAGCCACCCCAGCAAAGGCCTAGGGGCGAAGAGCCTAAACGAGGTGAAAGAGGACCTGGGCAAAATGCCGAAAGAGGCGATTCTGGACGTCATCAAAGGCCCCGGCAAGGAAAGTCTGGGAACTCGGGTCCTAGAAATCAGAGTCCAGGTCAACGACGAGATCCCAAAGCTGAGGGTGTTGCATCTAGCAGCAATGGTCCGACGAACGGAACGAGCCGTCCCACCACACCCGAAAAAAAATAGGGGCCCACTAGGGCCCCCTCCAAGAAGACGAGTAGGATAAGTTGCAAGGTTCGTCATAAAGCAAGGAGCACTTTCTAAGGCTCTTTTGATCTTGATCAGCAGAATCAATCAAATGGAATTGGGGATGGAATGGTCGGTCCCCCCACAATTTCTGATACTTGAAACTGCAATTTGGCAATATCCTGGATCAGAGATGTGTAATAGTCGTTCGTATCTACGGCGAGACTAGTCAAATTGTTCTCGAGATTGGTCACTTTTGCCTTCAAAAGAGCGAGATCTACGGTGGCGCCTTTGTCATAGAGACGTTCTAGCCGGATTAGGCGCGCGTCAATGCCTATGAGCAATGCTTGAAGTTCTTTTTGCTTTGATTTGAACTCCTGAGCCATCTTTTGAGCATCGATTGCCTGATCGCTTTCATCGGACTGAGCAGAAAGTCCCTGTGGCAGCAAGGCAAAAGCTATGATGGCGAAACTTAGGAACCAGGTGTTGAGTTTGCATTTGGTCATTCGCAGATCTCCCAAAGAATGGTTATGAAAGCTGATTAACATTTAGTTAACTGGCTGGCCAGTCAATAATTTGTGTTCTTTATGCCCCCAGCGACGACTGCGTTCTTGAGTATAAGAATTGGCCCTGGCCTGATATCAGACCTAGTTGCCAAAATGACAGGGATTTTTGCTTGGGAGTTTGAGTCTAGGGAAAAGGGATTCTACTTCTTGGCGGCGCAACTGCCACAACCGCCCTCTTTCTTCTTATCGTGAAGCTCAGTCAACTCCCAAGAGCCAAATTCGCTATTCACCAGAGCGATGGCGTCCTCGGGAAATTCATGTTCAACCGAAAATATTTCCTTTA
>JBIKVD010000403.1:0-3676 GCA_044357055.1 Oligoflexales bacterium
GTATTGGGCAGAAATTCTATGTCAATAAACGGGATAGCATTCGCTGGGATGTGCGTAACACTATGTTCAATTATGCGCAAGTTGATGGAGCTTGTGATCCTGATGGAGTGACAGGCAGTAGCCTACACCAAAATGTGACGATGCAGTTGGGTGTTTCACGTTTCTTTTAGAAAACGGAATGGTGTTGTGATGTGGAGCATGTTCAAGCTGATAATTGCTGCTGCGGTCGTACTGCTTACCAGTCAAAAGGCGTTGGCGAACTATGCGCAAGCACAGGCGGCTTTTGGCAAACGAGACTATTTTGGTGCAGCTCCACTTTTCTTCCAGGCTTATTCCTATCACAAGACCCCAGACGAAAAAATCAAAGCTGAATGGGGCTTGGCGCAAAGCTTGGAAGCCCTTGATCTGCTCTATTCCGCTTCAAAATACTATAGTGTTATCGTTAGACGCGGACCCGGAGGCAACAACCCCTTCTTTCGCAAAGCGCTGGAACAGTTAGGTCGCATTAACAATAACGTGAATCTGGGTCAATCCCATGTCGTAGAGCTATTTAAAGCCAAAATATCGGCCTCCCAGGTTCCAGGTGCCGCCCGCGGATTCTATTTCTTTTATCTTGGTATGGAAGCTTTCGGGGAGCGGCAATTCGCCAGGGCGAGATCCTATTTTAACAATGTTCCTTCGTCTAGCGACTATTATGCTAAAGCTGTTTTCCACTTGGGGGTCATTGCCAATATTTCTGGGCAACACAGTCAGGCAGTTAGCTATTTTGAGCGAGTGCGAAACGGCAGTGGTTCCAATTCCTGGCTCCGGGAGTTGGCTAACCTAAACATCGCCAGAGTCTACTATGAACGCAAGGCCTATCGGGATTCGGTCAAATATTATGCACAAATCCCCAGATTCTCGGATAACTGGCTTGATGCGATTTTTGAGTCATCCTGGGCCTTCTTTTTGATGCAAAAGCACAATAATACCCTCGGTAACATCCACACGATTCACTCGCCATTTTTTATTCAACGTTTTTACCCAGAGTCTTACATTCTGCAGTCTATTACCTTCCTGCGTCTATGTCGCGTTAATGAGGTAAAGAACTCCCTGAGTGCCTTTGCCTCCAGGTATAAGCCCGTCGTCCAGGATTTGCGGGGAGTTTTGGAAAACTATCGGGGTAGCCCTCGGCGGTTCTTTAAATTGGTTTACGATTTCAAAACGGGACAACTTCGCAGCAATCGTGATTCCTGGTCTATATTGGATTCCGTTTCGCGAAAAGATGCCTATAAAGAAGCTGGTCGGACGATTCGTTTCTCCGATCGCGAACTGGCTCGATTGAAAAGCTTTGGCGGCAAGTGGGTTTCAACGGGTCTTCGCGATGAGATAAGCGGATTCCTGGGCGGCAAAAAAGAAGCCGCTATACGCGACGCTGGTAAGCGCCTTTACCGTCAAGCCGCGGCCCATTATTCCTATTTGCAGGAACTATCGAAGCAAACCGAATTGATCAATGCCGAATTGCTGCTAACGAAAGTGGATATTCTCCGGGAGAAGTTGCAGGTGGGAACGGCAGAAAAGAAGGCGAGTTTCATCGGCGGCATGGAAGAGCTCAAGATTGGCCAAGACTTGGAGTATTGGCCATTTGAAGGCGAATACTGGATCGATGAATTAGGTGGGTACGTCTATAACGTTGATAGCAAGTGTGCAAGTAAATAGCTGGAATCTGATTGCCTAAATTTGGGTTCTGTTGAGATGGCAAGTCTTGAGGAATGGAAGTGTAGTCATGGGCCGAATGTTGTTGAAATTATACATTGTCCTAATGGTAGCATTTGGGTTCCATCTTTCTGCCTTGGCGCAGGCACCCCGCAAACAAGTCAACGTTGACATCCAGAAACAAGAACGCAAGTCAGGCAAGAAGGAAAAAATTGGCAGGGATGGGAAAACTCGGATTAGCCGTGCCGAAATCTTTGCCGTTGAAGTCGAAAGAAAGTTGATTCAAGGGATCAACACAACCATTAAAGCCCTGCACAGAACTGCCTCACGATTTCCGAAAAAATCTGCCGAGCGATATGAAGTTCTAAAGAAATTGCTGCATCTATACCTTGAGAATGCTGCCTATGTCGCTTCTGATGAAAGTCGCAGCTATGATCAAAAGTGGTCGCGGTGGGACGCAGGTGGCAGGCGTGGCCCAGAGCCGCGTCTCAATACCAAAGGCTCGATGGGGTTGTGGCAGCGGTTGGCCAATCAAGCCGAAGGGATTCTCAAGGAATATCCCCGCGCTAAAGACGCAGATGAAATCATGTTCAATCAGGCTTTGGCCCTGCAGTTTTTGGGCAAGGAGCAAGACGCCGCTAAAGCGTTCAGCAATATCATCAAACTATTTCCGAACTCGCCTTTTGCAGGCGATTCCTATTTTTCATTGGGTGATTACTACTTTGACCGCAATGACTTCACCAACTCCTTAAATAACTACCGCTCCGCATTGCGCTACACGAAGTCGAAGCGCTACGGCTGGGCGCTCTTTAAATTGGGTTGGGCCTACTACAACATGGGCAACTATGCTCAGTCGCTTGCCCACTGGAAAAAGACCGTTGATTACTCAAGGAAGGTCGGTGACAAAACGGGATCCCGGCTCCGTGAAGAAGCTTTAAGAGATATGGTCTTCGCCTTTGCAGAATTAAAGCAAGTTGAGCCGGCGATTAGCTATTATCGTCGCAACGGTGGTTCGCAGTACATCGGCAAGTTCCTGCTGCTATTGGGCAGCACTTTCTCAGACCAGGGCCAATTTGATGGCGCGATCTCTGTTTATAAACGCTATCAGCAGCTGTTGCCTTATGGCGAAGAAGCTCCACAGACTCAGATTGAGATCTGCACCTTGTTATATGAACTTTCACGGTTTAAGCCACTCTGGGCAGAGGTTAAGAATCTAAGCTCCCGTTATGGGCCACAAAGCGCTTGGGCCAAGAAAAATGGCGCAAACAAGAAGCTTGTCAGTGAAGTTCAGATAAAAATAAAGGAGCAGATGCTCTATTACCCCAAAATCACACACAATCAAGCTAAGAATAACGCGGCCTATTCGGAAGCTCTCATAGGCTATAACTTGTTCTTGGCTAGTTACGGTAAGGCGAGGGAGGTTCCCGAAATACAGTTTTTGATGGCGGATATACTCTTCTTCCGCAAGCAGTATCTAGAATCGGGACAGTTATACCTAAAAATTGCCTCCTTGCCGAAAAATCAGGCAGTCATTTATGGAAAAAAAGGTGTGCAAGAGAATATTCATAAAAAGTCTGCGCAGTATATGCTTGATGCCTTTCTTAAGGATTTTGAACCTGAGCTCAAGAAGCTGAGCGAGAGAAAGGTAACACCAAAAAGTGCGCCCATACCTGTCTCTGTGAAAGCCAATAACTTTATTAAAGGTTGTGGCGCTTACGCAAAGTGGTACCCCGATGATCAAAAAAGTATCCGCTCGTGCGAGATCCTCACTGCTGAGATCTATTTTCGCAGCAACAATCCCAATGCCAAGAAGTATCTTTGGGTAATTGCTAAGAAATACTCCTCTGGAAAAGAAGGTAAACAGGCCATTGAGAATCTGATTCCCCTTTATGGGGACGACAAAAAAGGTCTGTTACTAGCTGTGGAAGAGGCACTTAAGATACCAGCTTACCAAAAAGGAGAGCTAGGAAAACGCCTGCGT
>JBIKVD010000251.1:0-6612 GCA_044357055.1 Oligoflexales bacterium
CTTGAAGAATGCTGCAGAGACTGAGGCTATAGCCCGCGAGAAAGATGACCTGAAACGTGGTCAAATGTATGAAAATCAAGCAAAAAAGCTGCCCAATTCGCCCGAGGCTGACAAAATGTGGAACAACGCTGCGGTCGACTACTTGAAGGCAGGAGCGATTCCTCAGGCGATTGTGGCCTATTTGAGTCTTGCAAATCGCTATCCGAAGTCACCCCTCTATGGCGAGTCGCTTCTGCAAGCAGCAAAGCTATACGACCGTATGCTTGAATTTGATAAGGCGGCCAAGCAATACTTACTCTTTGCGTCAAAGGACCCCAAGGCAAAAGAAGCTCCGGGTGCCCTCGCAAGAGCTTGTGAACTGAGTATTGCCTCTCAGATGCCAGAAATGGAAAAAGTTTGTGGCGATTTCGTCGCGCGATTTCCGGATGGGGGCGAACCGCTTATTTACAACATGATTCGCGTTGCCGAGCTGGGCCGCGACTACGGCCAGATGGCGAGGGTCATCAACAATCTTTACTTGCCTAAGTTAAAATTAAGTCCTTCCCAACAGATTGCGGTGCTTTACAAGATTTACCGGGCAAGTGGCAAAAGAGGCCAAGTCGCTGACAAATCTGCTAGCGATATGATGAGGGTCTTCCAAAGTAACAAAGCTCGCATTCAAGGCGAGGCTGTGAGACATGTTGGTGAAGTCGTTTTTCATCGTGTGAAGGACATCTCAGTTAAATACAAAGCGATCACATTGAAGGGCGGCACCGTCGATGCAATGGTTGCCTCCATAGGCCAAAAGGGAGGGGCTTTAGATCAACTTAAATCAAGATACAATGATGTTTTTCAAACAGAAGATCCCTATTGGGGTAGTGCGGCTTTGTATCAAATCGGCGAAGCTTATGAGGAGCTAGCGCAGATGCTTAACAACCCCCCAGGCATTCAAGGGGCGACTGTTGATGATGTAAGAAAGGAGTTGGCGCCCCAAGCTGCGGCAGCCCTAAAAGAGTCAAAAGCTTACTATCAAAGGGGATATGAGGCGGCTACGAGATTTAATATCTACAATGAATGGTCCGTGCAGTTGCTGGCTGGCCTAGCGAGAGTCGATAACAAAAAGGTTTCCTTCGTTGATATCGTCGTTACCCCAGACTTTTTGGGTGCAAGGATCCCGTCTGAAATAGCCTCAGGAGTGAATTAAAATGATGTGGCTAAAGCAAATCCTTGTCGCAAGTTTATGGATTTTCTCTTCCCTAGCCCTCGTGAATTGTGCTGGGGGCGATGATAAGGGGGGACCCAAGGAAAGCGTCACGTCTTCCGGCTCATCCGAAGGTAAAGATTCTAGTTCTGGGCAAGAGAGCGGCGGCCCGCGAACCATGTTTATGGAAAGTCTGAGCAATAACCCACTGACCAGTGCGCATTATAGTCAAGCGAAAGCAAAGGGTCTAGCCGACAGCCTGGGGCGAGCAAATTCCACCAAAGAGCTAGAGGCTGCGCTATCGGCGCAAAGATTAGCTCGAGCGAGCGCCGGCCAACTTTTAAATACGGCCAGAAAGCTTGTGTTGGCAGACGCGAAAGGGAATAAGGCCAAGGATATTTCTGAAGAAGCTAAGTTGGAGCTGGCGCTTGGAGCTATCGGCGCCAAAGACTATGGGTTAGCTCTTCACATGCTCAATGAGTTATCAGCGAGTAAAGATGCGAATATTAAAGCGGCGGTTTTCAATGCCTTTGGGATATTGGACTTATTGCTTGACCGTACCCCCGAAGCCGTTGAATGGTGGAAAAAATCACTTGGGGTCAACAAAAACTATAAGCCTGCCGCTTACAATTTAGGGTTTTTGGCTCTGAAATTTGGCGATTTGAAGACTGGTAGAGCAGCCATCGTAGATTTTAATGAGGACTGGTTCGCGCAAGGTGGGCTGTTTGTCTACGACCGCAATCAGGGTAGCAAAGACCTAGATAGCCGCTGCACGAAGTTCATGTCTGAGCGTGCTGATCATCCTATGATGGTCTTTAATTGTGGTGTCTATGCTATGCAAAATAAGAATAACTCTGAGGAAGCCAAGAAACAGCTCGGTAAGGTCGGAAATCTTAGCCGGCTTGAAAAAGGATGGGATGAACAGTCCAAGGCGCTGCTGAGAGACCTAGCGAAACAGGAGCGTGAGGAAGCAGCGTCTAAACAAGCTGCCAGCAAAAAAGCAGAGGATAATAAGGCTGCACAAAAAGCGGCTGAGGAGAAAAAGGCCGCAGACAAGCCGCAGGAGGCAAAGTCTAGTCCAGCGCCAGCCCCGGCGGCGCAGCCAAGCAAATAAGACGGATTGGATTCCATCCGCCCAATATTAGGATTGATTTCCCACAATTTACAGGGGCAGACAAAAGTCAATTACTCAGAGCATTTCCGATGTTGGCTATTGAAAATTATGGCTTGTGGGGCTGGTGATTCAGTTTGTGGCGTTATAGAATCAGAGTAGCACCCACAAGGTTAGATGAGATTTTAAACTTGATCAGTCGATCAAGAGAACCTTTTTTATTTGAAGGTTGGATATGGGACTTGAATTAAGCGTCAAAGTACCAAACGAGAAGTCTGAAACGGTCAAACTTAGCAACCCAACTATGTTGATCGGAACCTTGGATTCCAATCACGTTGTGGTGCATGCCGAAGGCGTGGATCCCATCCATGCCATAGTGGAAGAAAATGATGACGGATCATGGAGCGTGACAGATCTCGGATCTAGCGCAGGCGTGATCGTGGACGGACGTCGCATTGAAGTAGAATCGCGGATTAACGTGGGCACGGTTATCGTGATCGGAAAATGCCAACTAGAAGTTCGCAGTGCCTCTGAGCGGACGATCATTGCTCCGCCTGTTGCAGGAGTGCTCGACGGCGAAGACCGTGAGTTTAAACTTCCTGCCTTTGAGGACCAGGCTTCACGAGGAACAACTTTTAGTTCAGACACTGTGATGTCGGTATCTGGTCGACAAGATACGGCTATGCACGCGTCAACGACTGTGAAAACAACATCGCATTCATCGGAACGTTCGACACATCAAGGCTCGTCTCGTCCTAGTCGTGACATTCCCGTGCTTTTTTCTCCTAGAACAGCGCGTCCGAGTGGAAATCATTTGGAAGTCGTCGCCTACTGGGATGATACGGTTTTGGAGGTCGAGCATTTTCATAACAAAGAAAAAGGTTATGAGAAGGTCATCATCGGCACGCCGCCAAAAGCTCATTTGATTGCAGCTGGAAAGAAGATTTTTGATCGTCACGCGATCGCTACTGTGGCCGAAGATGGTTACAAGCTTAGACTGATAGAAGGAATGACGGCTCGTGTGAAACGTAGCGGTCAGGTCGAAAAAATTGATGGTCCAGAAAAAATTGATTTATCTCGTCGCGACGTGGCCCATGTGAGCTATGGTCCGGTAAATTATTTTTTCCTATTTATTACGCCACCAGACGCTCGCTTTCCTGCTGAGCGGATCAAGGATCCCTTGTTTTTTTGGACGGGGCTTCTAGTGTCCTTAGTCTATGCGGTTCTAGTAACAGTCGTGACGATCAATCAGCCTGACGACACGGAAAAAGATAAATCGGAAATTTGGGGTCTGGTGCATCTGCCAGAAATGGACAAGAAGCCTGAACCGGTTAAGCCTCCAGAGGTTCCTAAGCCAGAACAAAAAATTGCTGAGGTCAAAGTTGAGCCGCCGAAACCGGTTCCTCCGCCACCAAAACCTGTCCCCCCGAAGCCCGCCGCCCCGGTAGAGGTTAAGAAGCCGGAGCAGGTTAAGCCTGTGGAGAAGCCTGTAGAGAAACCGAATCCGAACCAGGTGGTGGCAAATGTTGCTCCATCGCCTACCCCCGTGAAGAATCCGACCCCGCAGCCGCCAAAGCCAAATTTGGAGGCTCTAAAATCAACGGGTATGCCCTCAACAGGGGAAACGAAGCCGGATTTCAAATTGGCAGGTCCTAAGGTTGCGAATACTCCAGCCGGCGCCGCTGGAGGGGTTAAGGGTGCTGGAATGGGACAAACAGGTGGTGCTAGAAAAGGCAGCGGCAAGGCGGATTATAAAGGTGTCGAGGGGGTAGATAATAACAAGCCTTCCGGGGTTAATCTCTCAAAGCTTGGTGCTGGAGTCGGCAAAATCTTGAGTCAGACGGGTGCCGGAGCTGTCCACACGAATTTCAAGGATAGCGCTGGCGGTGCGGGCGGGGGCATGGGTTCTGCCGCTAAGACCTATGGCTTGGGGGGAGTCGGCGACGGACGTTCTTTGGGATTGGCGGGGGCCAACAGTGGGGCATCTAACTTCGGCAGTGGGGCGGGTGGACTTCTCAGTGGTGAAGGCGGTAGTGGAGGGTTAGGTGGAGCTGGTCTTGGAAAAGGCTTTGGTGGTGATCGCGGTCGAGCGAGGGCAAACGTATCGGTGCCTGCAGGTGACCCTCTCGTCTCCGGTGGTTTGACAGCTCAAGAGGTTTTACAGGTGATCCGCGCGAACTTGAACCAAATTCGGCACTGCTATGAGCAGCTGTTGCAGCGTTCGCCCAACGCCTCTGGAAAAGTCGGCGTCAATTTTGTGGTCGGCGCCAGCGGCAGGGTAAGCTCTGCCTCGATAACGGATTCAAGTATCGCTGATGCCAGAATGCAAGGATGTATTACTGGTGCCATTAAACGTTGGAATTTCCCTCAGCCTAGAGGTGGTCAGCCGGTTAGTGTCAACTACCCATTTGTCTTCAACCCCATTTGATGACTCTTTGGGCAGACTCGTTCACGTTTCCCGGTAAAAGTCGCAAGACAACTCTGTCTATTCATGGATATCTGCTGCAATAAGAGAGTCGGCATGAGCACATTCCTCCTAACAAATGATGATGGGGTCCTTGCCGAAGGCCTCACCGCGCTGCGGGAAGTCGTTCAAGCCTTTGGCAAGGTTATCGTCGTTGCGCCTATGCAGGAACAAAGTGGCAAGAGTCACGGGATAACCTTGCACCGTCCCTTAAGACTTCAGACGATGGGTGATCAGGTTTATGGCGTTGAGGGAACGCCCACCGATAGCGTCTTGTTAGGCCTCAAGTGCGTTCTCAAGGATAAGCCCGATTGGGTGCTTTCTGGTATCAATGCTGGCGGTAATCTTGGTAATGACACGCTCTATAGCGGCACTGTAGCGGCGGCTGTGGAAGCAGCTGTGCAGGGGGCACGAAGTATTGCTTTCTCTCTCCATGGTCATAGGCCCTATGATTTTTCGGCTGCAAAAAAGGTCATAGAGGTCTTGCTTTCCAGACTTAAGAGCCTGCCGCTTGGACCTCGTTGCTGCATGAATATCAATATTCCCAACATTCCTTATGCAGATATCAAGGGTTTTCGTAGCACAAGTCTTGGTCGCAGACTCTATGATGAACGAATTCATGAGCGACAGGACCCAAGAGGACGCAGCTATTATTGGATCGGAACCGGGGCGCCAGATTCCTTTACCTCCATCCCCGGCAGCGATTGTGACGCTGTGCATGAGGGTTATGTTTCTATCAGCATGCTCAAAGTGGACTATTATGACAAGAAAGCAACAGAAGACCTAGCAACTCAGGTTTCCGGGTGGAAATTATGAGGGATCCATTTCTAAAATTGATTTTGATGATGATGTTTTCCTTTGGCATGCATGCCTGTGCGACCCGCAGCCAGGAAGTGGTTTATAGAGTGAAAGTGATGCCTGGCGACACCTTGATCAGCATCGCCACGAAATATGGTACCAGTTGGTATTCCATAGCACGTGATAATAGCATCGGTGATTATCGACAAGTGAAAGTTGGCGATGAACTGTTTGTCCGACCTGGCCCGGGAGGATTCGTCGCGCGCGGGGATACTGGGCAAACTGGCTTTCTCGGCGAAGTTTCCTCCCGCGAGTGGCGAGACCGCCAAGAACAGGTTTCTCAGGAGGCGAATTCCGGTAAGGGCGCGAAGCAAGATCGTCGCAGGCAACCGCGAGGTGGTTTTCTCTTTGGATTCTCCGATGACGACAAGCTTAACTGGCCCGTCGAGGGGGGGTTATCCTCTGAGTACGGCCCCAGATGGGGACGTTTTCACCATGGCATTGATATTCGTGCTGCCAGTGGTACGGCCATCAAAAGTGCCCATGATGGAAAGGTTGTCTTTAGTGGTTGGCGCGGTGGTTTCGGGCGGCTCATCGTTATAGAGGATGATGAAGGTGATTTTTTGACCTATTATGCCCATTGCCGATCGCTCAAAGCCAAGACTGGCGATCGCGTGCGTCGGGGGCAAAAGATCGCAACAGTGGGCTCTTCCGGGCATGCTACTGGGGCACATCTACACTTTGAATATCGATTGGCAAGCGGCGAGAGTCGCAATCCCTTGGAAAAGTTGGGCAAGCCCACAGAATTGATCAGCTCCAAATAGGTTTGATAAGCTCTAAAGAGGGGCATCGGCCGGCAAAATCCCTTTTGTCCTAAGCGCAAAGAACCCACTAGACATGGAGTCTTAACTGGATCCAGTTATCTCCCTGCTGGCTTGCGTGGGCTGCTAAGCTCGCCTCGCTTTCGGCCAGAGGAGTATTCATGGGGGCGGAGGAAAGGCATAATTTCAGGCCCTCAGAGGCCTGAAGCAGGTGCAGATCATCGATAGAATTGCCGGC
>JBIKVD010000140.1:0-10293 GCA_044357055.1 Oligoflexales bacterium
GAGCAAGACAGCCAAGAGAACCCAGCGGGCCCCGTGCCGCAATCGCCTGGCGATCCCTGCCTTAAAGACCAGGGCGAAATAAGTGATCCCCTTTGGGACTGCTCCACCTCAGCGAGAGGGTCGGCCGGGAGCCAGCTTTGGACTTGCCGCCAACAAGAGCTGCATATTTGCCGTGATGGACAGGGTTGTAAAAAATCCTGCCTCTGTGCTTTAGGGGGCACGGGCAAATCGGATGTGTGTCGTTAGCAGACTTGTAGAAAACGGAAGGATTTGTCATGAACTTAGCCGCAACTTCGAAGTGGATCGTCATCCTGATTTTGGCTGGCTGCAAAATTCAGCAGAGCCACGAACCCTCGACTACTTTGAAAGCGGCATCCGATTTAACACAGTGGATCGACGAGAACATCGGACAAGATTCACAAGCCGTGGACGATTATTTTGCTCAGTTAGTTGCTGAAGGAAAATGCAAGATTTTGACTGCTAGCGACCCCACAAGTTTCGACGGACTCGTCGATTTTGCATGCATCGCCCCTGATGATCAACACGGCCCCCAAAGGGGGCCGCCTTCACAAATTGTCATTCACAATAGAGAAGAATCTATTCAAGATGCGATGAGGATTTTTCTGGGGCAAAAGACGAGCCAAGGCTACAGCAATGATGTGAGTATCCACATGCTCGTCAGTCGCTCGGGACGTATCATTCGCAACCTCGATGAAGGCTTAGTCGCCTTCCACACAGGTTTTAGCGCCCAAAACCGCATTTCCCTTGGAATTGAAGTCGAAGCAAGCGGAACTTATGCCGATGGGCGACCGACGAATCCAAAGTCGGCTATTCGCGCCGGAGGCATGACTTCGATACAAATGCAAAAAGTCACACAGTTGGTAAATACTTGGCGTAAGCAATATAATATTACCGCAGATAATATCGTTCATCATCACTCTGTCAGCAAGGGGACGGAATGCCCCATTTCTATTTTTCCCCGTAAAGGATCTCAGGATAGTTTTTGGAGTTGGCGCGATCTAAGTTTCAAACAAAACATGGAAGTCGAGGTCAGGCCGCAAGAGCCGAGTCAAGAGCCTGCTGCACCCCCCGGTCCGCCTGCTCTAGAGCCAATTCAAGACAAGACCAGCCTTGCACTAGTTTGCCATCCCGACGGAAACAAGGTGGCGCTCTTTCCTTTTGTCAGTATCCTGGCTGAATATCACAGCCTCATGAAGCTAGGCAATTCGAGTGATGCGCAGTCTCTAGGAGAACCCTTGCAAGGGGAGCAGTTTACCATTCGCGACGCCTTTCGCTACACCGATCATCGTGATACGATCATGGTCTTTGCTGTCGAGTCTACCAACCAAAAAGGATTTGTTCTTGCCTCTCAAGTGGCGCCGAGCTGTCTGCTACAACTTGAGACCACAGGATCGATTCGCGACTTGCAAGCTCCCACCGATTGCACCATCACAGATGCTGGCAACTTTCTCTGCCGCTAGGCCTTATCCCTGACTGTGAAATTCAGGAAAGGAAAATT
Source organism: Oligoflexales bacterium (assembly GCA_044357055.1). Taxonomy (GTDB): domain Bacteria; phylum Bdellovibrionota_B; class Oligoflexia; order Oligoflexales; family JBIKVD01; genus JBIKVD01. The sequence continues at coordinate 1,520 of JBIKVD010000140.1, forward strand.
CAAGACCATGAAATTGGGAATGGTGAAAGCCAGAAAAGCTGATTGCCCAGATCACTTCCACAGAATGCGAATTTCCTGGTCAGAATCCTTGCTACAATAAAGTGCCTTCCCTTCCCCTCTTGGTACAGTTCCAGGCGCGCAAACCACCGGAGCCTTGTCGGCAATGGGATGGGCAAAAGACATATTTGGCCGTTGCTTCTGTTTGCACCAAGAACCAGGATGGTTATCGTTAGTCGCGTAGCGGGTGCACCAGCAAGCATTGCAATTCGCCGTTGGCAGCATAAAAGGGTCCATCGCGCGGCACTTCTCTGGGGTATACGAGCACTTTAAAGTGCCGCTCGCGGCTCTATCCCCTGTGGCACTGACATCTCCCCAATAAGTCGTGCAGGGAACGTTGCAATTTGGCCCACACATGGGGACCTCGCGCTGATTGACTATCTTAATAGAACAACAACAACCTTGAGAGCAAGGTACCCGCCCGTTATCGCAGACCGTACCAGGAGGGGCGGTACCTAGGGCCTCGGCACTGCAAATGTACTGTTTTGCCTCTGCGGCCTTGTCCGTCGTACACCGTCCATTTACAGGACAGTTACCATTGATACAATAGCAGGAACCGTCCGAGCTGGGGGCCATCCCTGCGGGGCAAACCACCGCATCGCTATCTGCCAGTTTCATAATGAAATCATTGGAACGCAATGAGCCGTCCGTCACCATCTGGACTCCACGATTGGTTGCAGCAAATACTGGCGACACGCCCCGCATGGCCGCATCAATGTTCTCCGCAAATTGAGGCGGGCAGAGAACCAGGCCATTCGATTGACACCCACCGATCGAAGCCTCTTCCGCGCTATAGCAGATTTGTCCATTGAGGCTTACACGCATTCCGGCAGGACAAGTGATACCCTGGTCGCTTTTAGGCTTAGCCGTATCGGCCATAGCATCAATGCTTGCAGACATGTCAACGATGGGGCGCCTTGGAGCGCCTTGAGCTGGCAATACGCCAGAATTTTCGCCATTCTCAGCATTGTCTGAGCTTGCGACAGGTTCCACCGATAGTTCAAGGTTAATGGTATTCCCACACACCGTGTTGCCCGTCATATCACTGCAAGTAGCGCCAATCCCTAGTTCGTTGTTCTCCACGGTGCAACCGGATTTACAACTGACCCAGGCGGGGTCATCATCGCACACGAGGAGTGTCTGAATATCCTCAAAACATATGCGATCGCTCTGGCCATCCATGGCATTGAACTCGCGGCATACTTCGCGGGCTTCCCGGCGAGCCAAGGCATGGGAAAGTCGGTTAAAATTCGGTTTCTCGCTATAGTTTTTCAATATTTTTTGGAAGGCGCTCTCCTTGAGAACTCGGCGGCATTCATCCGGGACACTTTCTGGAAAAACACTGTTACCTTTGTTGACGATGGAGATTTTAAACGCGGGGGCATAGTCCTTGGCCAAGGCTGCACGTTTGATCACATGCAAACCCAGTGCGGGTATTAGCTTTTTGTTCCCATTCTTGCATATATCGAAGCCAACCTCGCTGCCCGAGGTGCCATAGAATCTCTTCGCATCAGGCTCCAACCAGCCATGGTAAGGAATGAATTTTCCATCTGGACTTTCCCTAGCCCAGTATTTGGCGCGGTCGGGCACATTCTTGATGTCAAAAAAACGATTGCGATGGGGCGTGAAATCAAAATTGATTTCTAGCAAGGGCACCCCTTGGGCCGAGAATGGCGGCAAAAAGGCGTTGTAAAGCGAATGCCATGCGACCCTGGTTGTAGCAATACCACAGCTTACGCTGCCGTCGCCACAGAGCTGGCGCAAGTACTCTTCCGTGCGAATATAGCCGACGGTCCGGTCCGTTGCATTACCGATATCCAGCTGTAGCCAAATACGACTGATGGCATTGGGATGTTTGTTCGTCAGCTCTTTCAAGCCAGCGATGATCGCATCACGATTTTTAAATTCCTGAGCACCGCCCGAATTAAATTGCCACCAAAGATCCAAATGTAGCGACTTGCCATCTCCTGCCTTTACCTCCTTGGCAGTAGTGATGGCCTGATCGAGGCTTGCCAGCATAGGACAACCGGCGATACTGAAATTCTTCATATTGCACCCAGCTAAACCGACATTAAACTCAAAGGTGACGTTTTCAATGCCATTCTCCACCATACACTGGTAATCGCCGGCCTGCTTTGGATAATGGTATTGCGAGTACGAGACCCCTATGGCATCTAATGGGCTCATGTATTTTCTGGTTTCCTCAAGACTGCAGTTATTGCAAAAAGGCATTCGCCCAACTTGGTCGGCGGCAAGTTCAGAAGATTCTTGCTGTGTGCCGGAAGTTTTGCATCCAAGGACTAAAAGTAGAAGCAGGAAATAGCTCTTAGCAAAGGTCATGGGGGCTCCTATAGGCATCGCAAGTGGAAAATCTTTCGTACCAAATTCTTTAAAAGTGAAAAGTCTCTACTTCATGTGCTTAGTGCGTGCCTGCTGCCAAGCCTGGACCACTTTTGTATCCCTTTGACATAAGCGCGATCCAGGCTGACTAGCTGCGAGGGGAACTTGCAACTGTGATTGGACTTCTGTCTCTGGACTTACAAGATACCTTACCACTCCATCTACATCTTTAAAATGGGACTGCTCCAGAGCTTCAATAGAAAAATGTTCGCGCATATCCATAGGCACACCAATCAAACTTCTGACCTGAACATAGAGATGTGGCCCGTAATTCGTATGACCGGTGCAGCCTATGGCACCCAACACGGATTGTTGCGTTAAGATCTGTCCAGGCGCCAGCGTTTGGACAGACTCTGGAGTCAAATGACCATGCATGACCTGATATTGATATTCCCCAGATTCCATAGGACCAGCCTCGTACAGCACCATGCATCCGAGCGGGCCCTGATTGCAGCCTGCGTAAAGAATGCGGCCCGCAGCCATGGCCAGAACTTCCGTTCCATAGGGTGCCACGAGGTCCCAACCAGCAGAGAGTCCCCGATAGTGCCCTTGATGATAGTCTTGGGTGGAAGAGCCTAGCAAATGGGTTGCAACCGGCAATAGCATTTTGTTGTTAAAAGACTTGAGGCGATCGTTCTCCCATAGAGCTCCATCACTTACAGGTTTTTGTGGACAGGATTTCGCCTCCTGATCCTCACTTTGCACAAAAGCGGCACTTATCCAAAGATCGCCGCGCCAGTCTTTATATTGGCTATGAGGCACCACATCGCTAGGAGAAACCGCATAGATTTGATCGCTTAGCTTGCTCGTTGCCTCCGATGTGCAGGAGGGAATTTCAACTTGCTGCCTCCCGGCTCTTTGGGCCACAATCTTAACGAGGCCATGGTTCTTGACCGTCCCAGCTGGAATGGAAAGGTTCACGTCTAAGAAAACTTCGACCTTATCTTCGCTCATTCGACGTGGATCATTCACCCGCATCTTTTCTCCACTCGCTGGGAGGAAGCCCTCATCAGCTGGTGTCGAGTCAGAAACGCAGTCCGCAGGCATCAGGTAATTTGATTCGGCAAGGAAGGTCTCATCAATCCACAGGCCGGGGCGTCTCACGTCTCTAGCATCTAAAAAATGAACCCTGAGCCTTTCCGAATCATAAAGTAAAAAGCTCTCCTTGGATAATGATCCGTTCTTTGCCAAGTGTGAGCAGGCCAACGCGGGTCTATGTTGGCGCCCTTGCTCGGTACGAGCGGTAAAATAGTAATTTTTGCCCTCGGCAACATATCCCACCAAAGTCTCTAAATGCGAGTCACCGTAGACGGGTATAAAGGAACCGATATCAAGGCCCCGATAGCTGCGATTAGCAAAATTCTTGACTGCAAACTTCTTTATGCCAATTTTTTGCAGCTGCGAGGATGCTGTATCTATCGGCTGGCTGGCAGGGTTGCAAAGCTCAAGACCTGTGCTACTGGCGCCCTGCAAATAGTTAAAGGGGAGGACGTCCGTTTCACTCACATACATCTCCGCAACGGCATTAAGATCAATTCTCTGACCAGTGAGAGGGTCGTTGCGACCAAAAATTCCCCGGTTGAGAACTCGGTACATGAGATTGCCGCTCTTGATGCCTCGCTCAAACATAGGCGTACACGGCTTCGTTGAAATCTCTGGCCCCTCCAAGATCTCCAGAGCGTGAATTTCCGAGGCGGCCCGGGCAAAACCAATCTCATTCATACTCGTGGGGTGATCATAAATCGGAATCGTGTTCGCCAGGGGATTGGCAGAGTTCCCTGGGATTTCTCTCGCGAGCAGACGTTCCACTTCCACTTTTTCAATGGAGACTTGCGCTGGGTCTTCCGTAATCACCTGCTCGCTGCAATCGGCATGGAGATAACTCACATAGCCTAGAACACCCAAATATTCGCCGCGATACCAATAGGCGGAGGAGCGCCCAGAGGCTCCTTCATCAATCAAGCAGCTCTTGACTGTCAAAGCTGCATCGGCGAACGCTGCCTGGGGATTGGTCGTCTCCACACCTGCAAGGTGATTCAGGATGAGTCGATGGTCCTTTGGCAACGATAACGCCTTGCCAGTTTGGACCAAGGTCTCCCAATCCGATTTGGTGATTTTTTCCTGGGGCAACTCCAACATAAACAGGGTTTGTTGGCTGGTGACAACCGCATCACAGCTTTTCTGCTGCACTGAATGCATGTATTCCTCTATGGACCAGCGATTTTTCCAAATCAACGCAGCCGCCTCCGCGCCGACATAACGATAGTGCCAAGGTTGATAAACCATTCCGGTGATGGGTTCTTTTCCCTGGGGGAAAGACATCACAAAACCAAAGCGATGGGCTTGATTGGCAAGCCAATTGGCAGCCGAAGATCCGTGAAAGGTATCTCGAGAAAAGACAGATACACCGTTACTCAAAGCGAAATCAACAGCAGTTCCAAGATGATGTTCCGAATGTCCAGGTCGGGCTAATTGACGATCACCTTCACAGAGATCCCCAGCAAACGTCGCCAACCCCTCCTCATAGCTCGAAGACGCTTCGGAGAAATCTTTAAAACCAGATAAAATAGTCAGATGATAGCCGGTGTCTTGCAAATGGCTATCACGAAAGGCCTCTTTATTCGCCTCGCTTAGCAAATGCAGGAGGGCATTCTTAGCCTCCGGCAATAGACGCATTGAGCCCTTATCTTTCAACCAAGGGGGCAGAGACTCTTGACCCTCCGCAAGTAGGACTGTGAGAGCGCCAGTCGCGGCAATCTCCCCTTCTGGCAAAGCTATTTTGCGACTTATCCAATGTTCTGTGCTGAGCTGATTTTTGTTATAATAGTCCGTCGTCTTCGCTTTGCATGTGACAAGAACAGCAGATAGCAAAGCTAGGAGGCTCCCAGTTAGTCGGCAGGTAAACTTCAACTTCAATCGCTTCAAGCTCCAGTTTTATTTAATAGCACACAGGTAGCGCGCCCGACATCCCTGTCAAACACGCCGGAAAATAGGCTCTGTCCAAGGTTTGCAGATTTCCTTGGGCATCCACTCCACAAACGACGACCACGAGTTCACTCATGCCTGACTTAGCGGTTTCCCGGGCAAACTGTAAAATCGTCTCACCATTTTTCTTGGTCAGACTGTGATCGGGGGGCAATTTTAATCTTATGGCAGGAACGGTGGGATCAGACGAGCGAAAGAAGATCCGAATCTCTTCTGCCTCACCAAAATAGAGTATCTCGAAATTCCACAGCCCAGGATTGTTGGCCGCATCGCTTTGCGTATAATTAGCAAAGACGGCCCCCGGATAGTTTTCTAGCATGCTCCTATTTGTTGAGCAGTGCATTTGATCTTCTGGCGGAGTAATCCGATGAAAAGCGCCTTGGCTATACGCTGTCAGAAGCTCCCGCTTCCGCTGCATATCTACAAAACGAAATCCTGCTGCTGCCACTTGTTCGAAAAAATCAAGATCGATTAACATTTTTCTCGTCTCAGGCAGAATATCATGAAAGGCGACAATGCCTTTGCCTCTCGATTTCATGGCTTGCATATACAATTCGATGCATTTCTTCCCGTCTTCCCGGCAAGCCTCACCCCAATCCGATTGTTCCATCGGCTCACCAATATCGGTGCGGACGGGTCCAATGTAGGAACGCAGGACGCCTTCTTGAGCCAAATTTAGGTACTTGATGGAGGAGCGAAATTGTCGAATTTGATCCATGCTAGGGGGCAAAGGGCTCTCCGTCATGGCACCAGCTTCGTGTTTATTGAGAAAGGGAGTAAAGGCATAGAAAGGGGGACGAAAAAACTTGTGGGTGCCCGAGGGCAAAAGTGGAGCGATGATCGCATCCGTGCGTACAAGGTCTTCAACCGTGGAGGAGAGAATCTGACCATGATCCGAAAGCACTTTGAGGGGACGGTACGAGCCATTGGCGACAGTCATGAACGGCAGATTGGCAATAGCTTTTACCATCTCCAGGTTTTTTTCTGCCTCCATACCAGAAAGAAAGAACACAGCCGGAATCTGCCTTTCGCTGAGAAAACGGGCCAAATCCAGGGAGTTCGGCGTCAAGTCCCCCAACGAGGAATCTCCGCCTGTTCCGGGACCATAATTAAAGGTCAGATGGAACTCTCCCTCTTGAAGGTCAAAATCCGAACCATAAAGATCGCGGTCTGCAATCACTTTTGCCGTCGAGTTTTCACTTGGCACCGATCGACAGGATTGCGATAATAAGAATGCTAAACTGCAAACGAGGAGAAATTTTTCCACATGGCTGTCCTTATGCCGATCAATCCCTAAATTATGCCATTATTCTGGCCATAACCTTAGCATTAGCCGTACAAAAGCTGCAGCATCTACCGAGAGTCATGATTCGCTTGCGCCATCTTTTTATTTTTGTCTTTTTGCCAAAACGCTCGTCAACTTAGGCTGCAGGGGTCTCTCGTCGACCAACCAGGTACATCAGCAGGGGCGAGGTTAAACTGATCGTGATCGCCACGTAAACCAATACCTCAACATGCACCAATGCTCCCTCCGCATTTTCACTGAGAATCAATGACGCCAAAAAGGCTCCGGACGCAGAGGAAAGATGAGCGACTGTCGACTGCAATGACATGAATTGGGCTCTCTGCGAGGGATGGGGGACTTTCGAAATCAAGGTCTGATAGGGAACGCTGCGAAAACTGGACGACATCATAAAGGCGGCAAACCAAGCCACAATCCCATAATAGCCCAAAGGGTGGACCATTAGCATATACATGGAAACGGCAAGCCAGAGACTTCCGAGAGAACCAATCAAGATGGCGCCGAAGCGATCCACCAAGCGTCCTACTAAAAAGGAACCTCCAAACGTGCAAACCCCTCCGACAAAATAAAGCATCCCGAATTGTTCACGGGGAAATTTCAAATTACCTAAGATATAAGGGGCTAAACTCGGGATCACCATAAAGATCCCCATCATGATGCTCATCCCCAAGAGAAAACTAAGCCAGACACGCCCCCGGCGCAGGAGATCTGCAAACTGCTTTATCAAGGCTACTGGGACTTGCCCCATCCTTCGGTTCAAATGTCCCCGAAGCGAGGGCAAAAGAATTAACGCCATACACCAAACGATCACTCCCAAGCCGGCAATGGCAAAGAGCGGTACGCGCCAGCCTCCCCATCGCGCTAACTCAAGACCAAGAGGCACCCCGACAATGGACGCGATTGAGAAAGAGGACATGACGATTCCCATCGCCCGACCTCTCTTCTCGAAGGGGACCAAATCAGAGACGATGGAAAGAGACAGCGAGGTCGCGGGACCACCAAAAAAACCAGCCAAGACTCTTGCCGATAAGAGCATCTCAAAACTCAGGGCAAATCCCGCCAGAACTGTAGACAGGATCAAGCCCATAATGGCAAACAACAGAGCTCTTTTGCGATCAAATCGTTCAATAAATACAGACGAAGCTAACCCAGCAAACGAGGCCGCTGCAGTGTAGGAGCCCCCAATATAGCCAATATGAGAAGGAGGGATGCTGAGCGCCGCAGCGAAGTCCGGGCCCAACGGCATCACAATCATAAATTCCAGAACATTGATGCATTGCACAGCAGCAAGGAGCCAAATGACCCCTTGAACGTTCATGGGCTTGCCAGTCGGCGTCAGGGCAGTCGTGGGTTCCATTATCTTCCTTTAAGGCTGAAGCGCCCCATCCTATTCCAAATCGTACGGCCCCGCAATAAGCTGAGCCACCTATGTTGACGAAAGCCCTTCGCCCAGGTACATCAGAATCAAACTTATTTTGGAGATACGTAAAAATGCTTTGTCAGACAAACCTTCGCGCCGCTTTCATGACTTTCTTGCTCGTCTGGTGCCAAGCTTTGGGCGCGGTGGAACTAAGCCAGTCAACTTATGAATACAAGATTGGCAAGGATGTCTATTCAGGATATCTGGTCTCTGCCAAAAGTGCTGCCGAGGCTCCTCGGAAAGGGGGCATCTTGCTGGTTCACGACTGGATGGGGCTCACACCCAAGACACAAGAGCAAGCAGACAAAGTGGCCAAGCTTGGTTACACCGTGCTGGCCGTTGACATTTTTGGCAAGGGCCTGCGACCAAAAGATGCCCAGGAGGCAGGGCAAAACGCTGCCATTTACTACAAAGATCGTCAACTTTTCCGCAACAGAATCCAAGCAGGATTTACGGAATTGAAAAATATTTTGAAAACTCCGACGTTACCTATCGCCGCCCTTGGTTATTGCTTCGGCGGCACAGCTGTTCTAGAGCTGGCTCGAAGTGGTGCCGACCTTGCAGGCGTTGTGAGCTTCCATGGCAGCCTGGACAGCACAAATCAAGAAG
>JBIKVD010000455.1:0-3012 GCA_044357055.1 Oligoflexales bacterium
ATCGCAGGGAGTGTTGGCAAAACGACAACCAAGGAAATGACAGCGGCTATTCTCACAGGAAAATACGGAAGCATCCTCAGAACGACAGCGAGTGAAAATGGTTTTGTTGGTATTCCTAAGACTCTTCTGCAGCTTAACCCTAGCCACCAGGTCGCGGTGATTGAAGTGGGAATCGACCAGGTGGGAGCGATGTCCGAACACTGTGACTTGGTGAGACCCACCGTTAGTGTCGTGACTTCTGTCGCGCCAGAACACATGGAGTTTCTACGAGACTTAGATACCGTGGCCAAAGAAGAGTGTCTTCTGTTCCAAAAAACCAGTGAATTTGGCGGGACTTCCCTTATTAACATAGCCGACCCTTTTATACGGCCTTATGCTCAAATCAAGGGAAGTCATACCTTTGCTCCCGTTGACTCGGGCTGCCATGCAGAAATCTCTGGTGAGCTGCAAAATACCGCTGGGACCACGCGCGACCCAAAAGGGGACTCCAACTCAGAACTCGGGCAGCAAGTCAGGATCCTGATGTCTGATACTCCTCCCTTTTCCCTACCGTGGACGATTCATGGCAAGCACAACCTTAGTAACCTTCTCGCTGCGGTGGCCGTTGCCAAGCAGCTGGGGATGACTCCGCAGGAAATGACGCTAGGATGGGCAAACTACCGTCCGCTGCAGAACCGCTCCCATGTCGAAAGGCTCGCGGGGGGAGTCCGAGTCATTAGAGACGAGTACAATGCTAGCCCTGCATCCGTAGAGGCTGCCTTAGAAATGCTTTCTGACCTCGCCCAGGAAAAAGGTCGCAAATGGTTTTGTTTCGCAGACATGCTTGAGCTTGGGGATCAGGAAGAAACCTATCACCGCGCCCTGGCTCCCTTTGTAAAAAAAGCGGGTGTCGATGGGGTTTTTACGCTTGGGAAAAGGGCCGCCTTTTTGGCTGACAGTTTACGCAAAGACCATGTCTCCGAAATGACCATTCAAGAATGCCTTAGCCACCGGGAAATGGTTCAAGCCTTGCTCTCAGTTCTAGGAAAGAATGATACCGTGTTGCTAAAAGGTTCGCGTAGCATGAAAATGGAGCAGGTCTGGCAAGGTTTACAAAGTTCCTTTCCGGGGCCGCCCGAGATCTCTCTATAGGTTCATGATAATTCTTAAATGGGCTATACTTGGTCCACCCACGTGAAAGGAAAACTTAAGATGATTTCAAAATCGATTGCCAATAGTCTGCTCCTGGCCGCGACATTTAGCTTTTTTTCATTCCCCCTTGTAGCCCAGGGCGAAAAAAACACTAGCAAGCAAGAAAAGCCAATAGCTACTTCCAGCAAAGCTTATATGGCACAAAAACTCACTGCATCCCAGCAGCTATTAGCAGCCTTGGCCCGTCGAGATTTCCCCGCTTTGGCAAAAAATGCCGAAGAATTGTCCATGATTGCAAAAGCAGCAAGCTGGCATCTGGTAGATAATGAAGAGTTTCTGCGGGAAAGCCGAAATTTTCAGGACTCGGTCGAGAATATTCTTAAGCAGGCGCGCAATGAAAGTTTGGAAGGCGTGACTCTTGGTTATGTGAGACTGACTTTTTCTTGCGTCCATTGTCATGAATCGGTACGCGATCGCGCGCCTAAGTAAGGGACCCAAACCATAGAAGTTGGGCAAAGAACAGCTAAGACGGCTCAGGGAACGCCATGAAAAAGAAGCCTCTTTTCCTCCAAGATAGCTTCCTCCCGATGCAAAATAACATCCAAGGAATTGATTCCGGCCAGTGGCTCGACTTCAAAGGAAACAAAGGATAAATCCGCTTTGAGGGCTTGTTGAGCCATCACTCCCTTGTTTAAACTGACAGAAATTTGCACCTCTCCCACCAACTTTTCTGTCCGGGTGAGTACCACGCGCAGGGGCTTGCCAGTGAAAGCAACGCCTCGATCATTGCCATCCAGTGTTACGAGAAAATGATCAAACTTTCCCCAGAGACGCACTTCGTTGTCCGTGGGCATCATGATTTCCTCGGGGGGACTGTCGGGATCATAGCCCGCAGCTTCTGCCCACAATCGAAGAACATGAACAGGATCGACGAAGGGGTTTACAGGCGAATTTTCTTGAATATCGATGCGACTGGCCTCGAAGCGCAGCGGTTGGAGCGCGATCCAGAGAAAATCAGGATGACGCTTAATGCTGGCCCCCACCCATTCACCGCCGACAATCACCTTATTTTCATCTAACTCAAGAATATATTCAAACAGCTCTTGTTTGACCAAGCCGGTCGGGCCATAGATTCTCTCTTCTCCACCAAAATCCCTGGCGTAGACCGTTGTTCGCACATGAAAGAATTCTCTCGCCCTCCTGTTAAATGGATACGAGGTTAAGGCCCCGGTTATCAAACGACTGGCTTCCATTTCTGTAACCGGAATTTGGGTACTGCTGTAGCGAAAAATGGGAAAGTTCCAAACTTGGTCGTTCGCCGCGAGGTCCATAACCATCACCTGATTTTTGCGACCTATAACATTGCTAATCCCCGCGTGAAAGATTCCCGGGTTAATGTCTTCACACCTACCCATAAATTGAGGATCTCTGCGTGTAGACCAGTTTTCGTTTACCTCCCCCGTTTCAAAACATCTTCTTCCGCCAATAAATATGGGAATGGCTTTCATATAGATTTCTGCTAAGAGTGCTTTAACCTCTTCAGGCGCAAAGGTTATTCCATTGACCGTGACAGGCTTCGTTGGTTCATCATGCCGTTGGCTAGCAGCGGCAAAGCCATTGCAGTGGCCAAACCAGGATTGTCCGCTACCATGATGTCGCGATTCCCATGCGGCGGAGCTACCGGGGGGATTGAAAGCACGATCGTATTTTTCTAAGGGACTTAATCCTGATCCCGTAATGTCGACATTCGTCCCACCCTCGTCGAAGGGATACCACCATCCCGAATAAGGAAGGCGTGTGGCCTGGCCTGAAGCAGGCATCAGCCCCAGGTTCAACTCGTAGGGATCATCCCAGATCATAGGAAAGAAATCGCCCATTGAG
>JBIKVD010000456.1:0-3002 GCA_044357055.1 Oligoflexales bacterium
TTTAGCATAAATCTCTGCATTTTTTTCCATGGTTTTGGAAGTTGAGCCAACATCGATCAGGGCTGTGATCACCATCATCGCGGGGAATACGAGGAAAAAGGGGCTTAAGGTTGATTTTAAGGAGGTACTTTCTAAAGAAGCATATTCTGCATAATTAGCCCACAACGCGAATGCGGCTCCCACCGCGACCAGGGCGAATTTGATGGGTTCGCTGGTGTGGACTGGCTCTTTCCCTTGTGAAGGCCGATGTTGCTTGGTGGCATTGCTTACGAGAATGGCAATGATCGCCAGAATGACAGCGGCTGCTAATGATTCGGCAATGATGTCGGAGTAAAGCCATTTCGTGGTACGATCCATCAGCAAAGAGGATCCTAAGTAGATGCCCACTGCTGCGCTGGAAAACCGGTGCCCCAGGGCTCGTTTGTGGGGTTGATCGAGTACTTGCAGGACAAAAAACGGCATAACGTAGATTGCGGCGCCGCTGGCGACAAAAAACATTCCTTCGAACCAGGCGGGAAGATACTCAAACCACGGCGTTCCCCCATAAACTGATTTTGTTTCCAGATAAAAAACGCTGTAAGACTTGATCATACGAAAAATAAAATAGGCAGCGAGTAAGGTAAAACTTCGTTTGTGATCTAGCACAATCGCTAAAATAGCCAAGAACAGCACCACAGCGAATTCCAGACCTCTCACCACTTGCAGCTCATTGAGCGCTCGTTCAGGCATTTTTAGAATCTCAGAGGTGACGGCCGGGAGGGATAAGACTGGTGGCAGTTGCTGCGGACCAAAATCCATTTCCGCCGTGGGAACAAAGTCAACTTCAAGTCTTTCGCTGAGAAGGAGATCTTGTGTTCTCAGCTTGAAGATGATGTCGCCAAAGCGTTGGTGGGACTTTGAGTATATTTTTCCATTCAAGGCCAGGTGGGAAAAAGTACCAAAAATTCTGCTAAAAACGAGGTCGACTTCCTTTATGCTGCTCAGCCACTTAAGCTCTGTCTCCGTAAACGTATAGGATAACACGACGCGATTTGCACCTGTCGTTTCCTCACGCTGAGCCTTATCTGCGACGAAGGGAAGCTGTAGTAAATAGTAGTATTGCCCTAGAGATTGGCAGCTGGGCAGGACCTCACTTGTTTGCTGGGTCTGGTCTTGACCAGCTGCCTCTGTGGCACACGATTGAAAGGAGGCTCGCCAGTCGCGCATCGGCAGCAGCCAGGATTTAGCTTGCATGGAAGAAATATTGACCGCAGGATTTACTTCTGTCCGAAAAAGATAAAAAAAGGCGCCCAAAATAGCTATCGCGAAGCATAGGATGAGCCAAGCAAATAGACGTAGCAAACCAACTCTCCCCAATGTGACTTGTTTGAAGGCATCGGGTTTTTCCAGAATTTGATGAGGTCCTTAGGGGTAAGGCAAGCCGAGCGGAAGATTAGCTTCGTTTTGCTTGAAATAGGCAAGGGCTGTAGCTGCATGAGGTGGCAAAGAAATCGGTCTTTTTCTCTCATTTAGCCAAAAACAGCTTGGGCTGCGCGGAGGCAAATTCTGGGAGCCTTCCCGTTCACTAAGGGCAAGGCTTTGCTGCAGTCGCGGGCTATCGCCAAGGGTTTCAAACTCTTTCATTTAACTCACCATAACCAGTACCTTGTATTTTGGTTAGGTACGGCTGTAGCCAGTGGCGAACCTGAGGCTTCGCTCGAGGAAGGCCATGGCAGGGAGCTATTCTGAGGCGGGCTTGGCTGTGGCGCTAGCTGTACTTTCGGTCGTAGTAGCTGCCGCTTTTGGCTCGGACGCTGTCACCTCATCTTTCCCAGCCTCTTTTCCTTCAGGGGCGGACTCTTCGCCCTTCGGGGAACTGGGCTTCTGAGGATTCTTGAAGTCCGTTACATACCAACCTGTCCCTTTCAATTGAAAAGCAGATTGACTCATTTGTTTTTGTAAGGAGCCGGTGGCACCACAAAGATCGCAGGTTTCTGGATGTGGTGACGAAAATTTCAATAAGTACTCACCGGTCTTCTTGCATTGAGAGCACCGATATTCGTAGAGCGGCATCTATAAAATCTCCCGGACAATTCTCTGGTTTCACATTTTAGAAATCGGTCATAAGTTTGTTTGCCATGCGCGTTGCGAGCAGCAACTTTAAGCAATCCCAAGGCATAGGAATAGGTCTCAAACGTCGGATGTCAATGGTAGAAGGAAATATTCTGGCAATATCGGGAGATTCCCCAACACTAGCTCGACCCATTTCCAAAAATGGTAGAGCGAAAATGCGGGGTTTGGGCGCCGGAGCGAGATCTAAAGTTCAATCTCTGCCATTGCTTATAAAGGCAGAATCAACTCTTTGCTTTAATTCCAAGCCAGTTTTCCAAAAAGGAAGCTTTTTGGGTGGGACGCTGATCTTTTCTCCCGTCTTAGGATTCCGACCAGAATAAGATTTGTAAGTTCTGACAGTGAAGGCTCCAAAGCCACGTATCTCAACCCGTCCGCCTTTTCCTAAATAGTCGCTGACCGTATTAAAAAATAGGTCGATAATCTCTTCAGATTTAGCCAGCGTAATGTCTGCACGTTCCGCAAGCTTTTCAATTAGTTCCGACTTCACCATAAAAAACACCTCCCAAATGACACCTGCTATGATTCTACCAAGACCTCAATCATTTTGGCAACTTGGAGCTGGTTTTTTTTTACGATCTGGATTGAGAGACCATGGTCGAGAGCGGCGAAAATGCAAATATTCCAATCATATTATCACATTAAAATCTGACTTGTTGTGCCTTGGTGACTTTTTCGGTATGACCATGAGAGATAGAAACGACCTTTTATACATGAGGCCAAGGGTTACCCATGGACTATATTCCTCTTGAAAAGCCTGTTGCCGAATTAGAAATGAAGATAGGGAAATTGAAACAAACGGCGGTGGCTCAGTCGATTAATTTGGACAAAGAAATTGACGAGTTGGAAAAAAAGGCCGAGCGCCTCCGCCGGCAGCTGTTCAACGATTTGAG
>JBIKVD010000457.1:0-2999 GCA_044357055.1 Oligoflexales bacterium
CGTCACTATGATCCTGGTGTCGCAATTCCTTGAATAGGCGACGCGTTTTCATAAGCATAGCCTAAATGGCGGCCTCAAGAAGAATCGAACTTCTATCTGAGCTTTAGGAAAGCCCCGTTCTATCCATTGAACTATGAGGCCAAGGGCTTTTTGTATAGCATAAGAAAAAGCCCTTGGTCATCTGCAAAACATGGGAGCCCTTTAGAGGTCTTTTACAGCCAACGCACCTTGCTAATTGCAATTTCCTGCGGCATTCTTTTGATCAATGTCTGTTTAAAAAGGATGGTAGGCGTGGCCTTGGTGTTAAGCTGATGATGTATTTTGCCGTTAAGCACAAAAAGAGTCAGCAAGTCTTCGCTTTGCTAGAGGATGGCATTGGGTCCAAAATGAGGGTGGTTGGCCCTGATGGTCGTGTGTTGCTCATGGATGAAAGTGAGTTTCACGAGGACTATCTAGACGTCAATCCAGGAAATGCCACTCAGCTTCTGAGCCTTGAGCAGGTGGAAGAAGCTGCAAAATATTTTGGTCTTGAGAAAAAGCGCCAGGAAATCACTCTAAAAGCTGAAAAATCTCGTCAACAATTCCCCGAACCGAAAGGGATGATGCAGACGGCCAGCCTTAGCAGAGTCCAAAATGGACCAGCGAAATCTAGAACACGAAAGACGTCACAGCCCTCTCGCCGATTTGCCAAGGAGCTCTCATGGGCCTCGGCTCAGCTTTCATTCTACCGACACAAAATCGAGCCTCTAGGTCCTAAAGATTCTTTTGTCGTTACGGTCGATGGGATTGGGAAGTTTCGCTTCTTAAAGGAGCAGTTTGATGCAAATTTCAGCGATATTCGCATGGATCCCAAATATCGTGAGTATGGCATTTTTGCCTTTAGCGAAATCCCTGATCGGGCTTTGAAATTTAAGCTTGTTGAGGATTGATAAGATGTGGCTATGACCCCACAACTTTATTTTCCTACAGCTATTTTCTTCGAGCCAAATTCCTTTGAACTTATGTCCTGAGCGGAGGAGGGTCTCCTTGGAAGGCATTAGCTGCATCGTCCCCATTTCTGATTCAGAGGAAGGATTCACAGAGTTTCTTTCTCGTTTCGTGGCCGTGCAGTTTGATTTTATCGAATTAATCTTCAGTTTAGTCGACTCAGCTCCAGGACAGCTGCAAAACCTGAACGAAGCTATACACCATGCAAAAGTAAATATCCCAATCGTGATCGTCACAGGCAGCAAGGGTCGTGCGGGACAACAAAACCGCGGAGCTCTTAGGGCAAGTGGGGACTATCTTTTTTTTCTCCATTTTGATTGCCAATTCGACCCCCTATTTTCATCCCGGTTTCGGCAAATTTTGCGCGAACGGGACGACGGGAAAACCCTGTGGTATCATGATTTTGCGTTTGTCGATGATTTTGGTAGCCCGCTCTTAAAACTTACCCAAGTCATGGCCAATCTTCGCTGTAAACTATTGAGATTGCCATTTGGTGATCAGGGATTTTGCATGCATCGCCAGATGTTTTTCACTTTGGGCGGTTTTCCAGAGAATTGTCTGGTTGGCGAAGATCATCGTTTTGTCTGGCTAGCTCGGCGTGAAAAATTCGCCATAGAACCTCTGGGTCTTCCGCTTGGAACCAGTGCTAGGAAATACCAGCAGTACGGATGGCTGCGGGTAACCAGTCTTCACCTTCGCTTAACCCTATCTCAGATTTGGTCTGGGCTTAACGCAGTTCGGGAGCAGCCATGATGAACGGAAAGAGCTCGAATGAAGAGCAAAATATCTACGACTTGAATCGTAAACGCCAAGAGGTATTGAAAGCGAAAAAAGCAGCTCAGAAGCAGCAAGTGGGCACGCCCGGAGCTTGGCGGAAACGCAAGGGTTGGTTTATTCTTCAGTCCATTGTGTATGTCGTTGTCATTTATCTGGCTTTTATTACGTGTCAGAATACTTAGTCGGATGAAAAGATCAATGATCCTTGACTTGAAATAAGGGACTTTCCCATTGACAGTAGAAACAGAAGAGGACCTGGTAAAGCTGCAAGAAATTGGTGTCATTGTCGCCAATTGCTTGCAATTGATGGGCCAGGCCTTAGAGCCAGGCATGACAACACAGGAGCTGGACAATCTCGGGAGGAAATATTTAGAGGAGCGCGGAGCTCGTTCCGCTCCGCAGCTTACCTACAATTTTCCCGGTACCACCTGTATCAGCGTCAATCATGAGGTAGCCCATGGCATCCCTAAAGACGTCCCAATCAGAGCAGGAGACCTGGTTAATATTGACGTCTCTGCGGAACTCGCGGGATATTTTGCTGATACGGGTGGGTCTTGGCAAGTGCCGCCCCATCAAAAGGAAAAACAGCTAGTTTGTCAGGGTGCTCAGGCCGCATTGCAGGCAGCGATGAGTCGAGCCCGATCTGGACAGCCACTTTCTGTTATTGGCCTGGCCATTCAACAAACCGCCGCCAAATATAGACTGACGGTCATTCGGAATCTGGGGAGTCATGGAGTGGGGAGGGCTTTGCACGAAGAGCCCACTTTTATTGCTCCTTTTTTCGATCGCCGAGAAAAAAGGCGTTTAGAGAAAGGCATGGTCATCACGATTGAGCCATTTCTATCCAATGGTGCTAGTGAAGTCCTCGAATCTGAGGATGGTTGGACTTTATATACCCCACCGCGATACCTTTCCGCTCAATTTGAGCACACCTTGGTGATCACCGATGGAGACCCGCTGGTTATGACTCGATCGACCCTTCCGGGCATTCGATGAGAGTAGGGGTTTTGGCCATCATTTGGTCTTTGCTTTTTGGCGCCTGTACCACGAAGAGGGATGATCAAGGATCTAAACTCTTGTGGGGTCATTTAGCGGGATCCGACTTGCCCATGGCAAGCGATCAACCCATGTATCTTGTGAATCATAAGTCTGGTAAGACCTATCGGATTTGTTTGGCACAGTACATGACGGATGATTACCCCGGTATTCAAGCAGAAATTGAAGCAGCTATCAAT
>JBIKVD010000141.1:0-10241 GCA_044357055.1 Oligoflexales bacterium
AAATGGTTGCGGATGATTTGCTGTGAGATGGCTCGGGTCACGGATCACTTAATCTGCATTGGGATTAATGCGGTCGATTTGGGCGCCTTTTCCTTTTTCCTCTATGGATTCCATCAACGCGAACAAGCTTATACTTTGATCGAGCGTCTTTGCGGCGCGCGGTTGACCACCTCCTACTCACGCATCGGCGGCATGATGTTCGATGCGCCTGAGGGATGGGAGGCTGCGACCTTGGCTTGGACCAAGGAGACGGCAGCTGTCGTTGAAGAGATGGACAAATTGCTTAGCACCAACAAAATATGGGTGGATCGCTGTGTAGGGGTAGGGGTCTTTGATCGCGAAGCCTGCATGAAATATAGCTATTCGGGGCCCAATGCCCGTGCTGCCGGCATCGATGTGGATTTGCGCCGTGATCAGCCCGTGATGTTTTACGATCAAGTCGATTTTGATGTCGCTCTAGCTAAAAACGGCGATGTCTATGATCGCTACCTCATCCGTATTGAGGAAATTCGTCAATCGCTTCGTATTATTCAGCAGTGTCTCCAGCGCATGAAGCCAGGCCCTATTTGGTCCGAAGATAAACGGATTCGGATTCCCGACAAAAAAGCGGTACATTCCTCGATGGAAGCTCTGATTCATCATTTCAAGTTTTTCATGACTGGGTTTGAGGTGCCAGCTGGAGAGGCCTATACGTCTTTCGAGGCTGCCAATGGTGAGCTCGGTTTTTACATTGTCAGCAAGGGGGGACCCCAGGCGCATCGTATGCGGATTCGTGGTCCATCTGTATGGCATTTTCAGGGGCTCGACTCGATGGTGCGGGGAGAAAAGATCGGCGACATGGTTGCTGCCCTCGGCAGTATCAATGTTATTGCGGGTGAATTAGATCGTTAAGTTGTTTTTTAGGCGGAGTTTCTTATGAAAGCCCTTTCCGATAAATTCTATCAGAAAATAAAAGAATTGGAGCCACGCTACCCGACCAAAGAGGCTTTGCTCTTGCCGGCCTTGCATTTTGCCCAAGAAGAAAAGGGATATTTGTCGGTGGAGACGATGGCTGAGATCGGTACCTGCTTGGACTTGCACCCAGCTCAGGTTAAGCAAGTAGCGAGCTTTTACACCATGTACAACTTAAATCCTGTTGGCAAATATCATCTAAAAATCTGCACCAATGTTGCTTGCGCTCTCCGCGGAGCGGAGGCGGTGGTAGCTCATTGTGAGAAGAAGTTAGGTATCAAAGTGGGTGAGACCACGGCCGATGGCAAATTCACCCTTATGGAAGAAGAGTGCTTGGGAGCTTGTGGCACAGCTCCGGCGATGATGCTGAATGACGACTATGTTGAGAATCTCAGCGTCGAGTCTATGGATCGCGTGCTAAAAGATTGTCACTGAAAACCCAGGGAAGAAGGACCAAAGATTGCCATGGCAGTGCAAACGACCGAAACATTATTTATCCAGCACTTTAAAGACGCAGCCCGTCCGCTAAGCTATTATCGCGGACAAATGCAGGGTTACGCGGCGGCGGAAAAGGCCCTGAAAATGACGCGCGACGCGGTCATCGATGAAGTCAAGAAATCGAACCTGCGTGGGCGGGGCGGTGCTGGATTTCCAACGGGTACAAAGTGGGGCTTTATCCCTAAGGCTCCGACGAAGCCGGTCTATATCGTCTGTAATGCGGATGAATCCGAACCAGGAACCTTCAAAGACCGCGATCTAATGCGCTTTACGCCGCATTTGTTGATCGAGGGTATGTTGATCGCGGCCCATGCCATTGGCGCAAAGGTTGGTTACATTTATATTCGTGGCGAATACGTGCGTGAGGCTCTCCTTTTGGAGGCAGCCATAGCGGAGGCTTACGCAGCAGGATATTTGGGCAAAAGCGTGATGGGCACGGAGATGTCCTTTGATTTGACGGTCCATCGCGGTGCTGGCGCCTATATCTGTGGTGAAGAAACCGCGCTCCTCAACTCCTTGGAAGGAAAACGTGGCGAACCCAGAGTGAAGCCGCCATTCCCGGCCCAAGCGGGTGCTTTCGGTGGACCTACCATCGTGAACAACGTGGAAACCCTTTGTGCTATCCCCTTTATTGTCAACCGGGGTGGCGAGTGGTTTTCTAGCTTAGGAGTTCTCGAACGGTCCGGGGGCACCAGGTTGTTCTGCGTCAGCGGCCATGTGAAGAAGCCTGGCCTCTATGAGCTTCGAGCCGGCAGCGTCACCATTCGCGAGCTGATCTATGATTACTGCGGTGGAATTCTGGGGGATAAAAAACTCAAGGCGGTTATCCCCGGTGGCTCTTCGGCACCGGTATTAACGCCTGAAGAAATAGACGTCGTATTGGATATTGAACCGATTGCCAAAATTGGTTCCATGCTGGGCTCCGCCGGAGTGATGGTCGTGAGCGAAGATTACGATGTGACCCGACTAATTCAGCGCATTACCAAGTTCTATGCACACGAATCCTGTGGTCAGTGCACTCCGTGTCGTGAAGGTTGCCAATGGATGGAGACGGTTTTAAACCGCATCAATCATGGCAAGGGTATACCGAGCGATCTGAGTCTGCTCACGGATATCGCCGATAATATAAATGGCAAGACGCTGTGTGCCTTAGGGGATGCGGCGGCTGGGCCTGTGACTAGTTTTGTGAACAAATTTCGCAAGGACTTTTTAGCTAAGATTCCGGAGAGCAAAAATGCCTAAGTGCACGATTGATGGTCAAGAAGTCGAATTTCAGCCCGGCGAAAATCTCGTCGAAGTCGCCAAGCGCGTTGGCATCGATATCCCATTCTTTTGCTACCACCCAGGTCTATCCGTGGTTGCGCAGTGCCGCATGTGTGCGGTGGAGATCGAAAAAAATCCAAAACTACAGACGGCTTGTTCTACGCCCGCTCAAGAAGGGATGGTCGTCCATACCAAGTCCGAGCGTACCAAGAAGAATCAAGCTTCGGTCATGGAATTCCTGCTCATCAATCACCCCTTGGATTGCGCGATTTGCGACAAGTCAGGTGAATGTGACCTGCAGGATTTCTCATTCAAGTATGGTAGCCAGTACATGCGCACGACCGAAGAGCGCCGGACTTATGATGCGGATGATATGGGTCCCGTCATCAAGAAGAACATGAATCGCTGCATTCATTGCACCCGTTGTATTCGCTTTGCCGAAGAAGTCGCGGGAATTCCAGAGATGGTCGCAGTGCAACGGGGTAATCATACCGAAATCACCACGGTGACTGGGGAGCCACTGCAAACCGGTTATGCGGCGAACTATGCCGATATCTGTCCCACTGGATCCCTAACCTTGAAAGATTTCCGCTTCCGCAAACGGGTTTGGTATTTGAAGAAAACCCCTTCGGTTTGTGATGGCTGCTCGCGCGGTTGTAACATCGAAGTGCATGAAGATCAGGATAAGATCTACCGTTTGTTGCCGCGCAAAAACATGGAGATCAACAAGTATTGGATGTGTGACGAAGGCCGTTTTGGTTTCCACTACGTCAATAGCCCTGATCGCGTGATCAAACCCATGCTTAAGAACGGCGCTACCCTACAAGAGACTACTTGGGAAGACGCACTGCGCGCCGTTATGGGCAAAGCCGGCAAACGCTTGATTCTTATAGGTACCGATCTGACCTTGGAAGAAGCGTCCGAGATCCGGGATCTCGCTAAGTCCACGACTTTTGCCGGTGATCTCTTCCATTTTGGGACGAAGGGTTTGGCTAGCGCCAAGGACGATGGGGACGAAGACAAGATCCTCAAGCGCCTCAGTAAAACCGCCAACCTGCACGGGATCGATGCCATGGGTATTCCTGGTTTTTCTGGCAAAACGGATGGTTATCAGAGCGTTGTGATATTCCGCGGTGGCAAAGCTCAGCTACCGTCCTTGCCAGATTCTTTGCCGGTGTTTGGTATTGGGGTCTTTATGCAAGGTGAGACAAAGACTATGCAAGCCGTACTGCCAGGTTTTGCCTTTGCGGAAAAAGACGGCACTATCGTCAATTTCCAAGGCGTGAAACAGCAGTGGCAACGAGCGATACAGCCGCCCGCAACAGCCAAGTCTGTATCAGAGATTTCCGCTCTTTTGCAGGGGCGCAAGCCGACGAATCTTGGTCCTGGGTTAGCTAAATGGGAAGAACAACGAGTCTAAGTCTTGTGCAGAGCTTTAGAAGCAAGTTCTAATTTTTGTTGAGAGGGATCGCATCCGTGAATGAATTCGTTCTAATGGCCATCAAGTGTGCGTTTCTGCTCATCATCCTATTGCAAGTCGTTCCCATCATGGCATGGGTTGAACGACGAGGTTCTGCTTTGATGCAGAATCGCTTGGGACCAAACCGCGTGGGCCCGTTGGGGCTTTTTCAATCCCTTGCCGACGCGGTGAAATTTATTTGGAAAGAAGATCCAATTCCCGGGCACGTGAACCCTGTCTATTATGTTCTTGCGCCTATCATTGCGTTAACGCCAGCCTTTATGACTTTCGCAGTGATTCCTTTAGCAGAGCCTATTGCTGTAAATTTCGAAAACGGTTTCTCTGGTTTGATGAGCTTTCAAATAGCGGATTTGGACGTCGGCTTACTCTATATCTTGGCCATTTCTTCTCTAAGTATATACGGCATTATGATGGCGGGTTGGGCTTCAAACAACAAATACGCCATGCTCGGAGGCATCCGTAGTTCTTCTCAGCTGATCAGCTACGAACTTTCCCTTGGCCTGTCCATCATTGGCGTTATCATGGTTTTTTCCAGCGTGCAGCTCGGAGACATGGTCTCTGCTCAGAGTGAACCTCTACTCACCCTAGGACCCTTAACGATTCCTAAGTGGGGCATTTTCGTCCAACCTCTGGGTTTTCTGATCTTTATGGTGGCGGGATACGCTGAAACAAACCGCTTACCCTTTGACTTACCCGAAGGCGAATCGGAGATTGTTGCCGGCTATCATTTGGAATATGGCTCCATGAAATTCGCCTTCTTTATGATGGCGGAATATCTGCATATGACGACCATTTCAGGCTTACTAGCCACCTTCTACTTTGGCGGCTGGCAGCTGCTGCCCGGTATGGAATGGGGTTTAGGGCTCTTGTCTTTAGAAGGTGACGCCTATGCTTGGGGCTTGCGGGCCATGCAGTTCTTGTCCCTGGTGATGAAGGTCATGTTTTTTATGTGGCTTTTTGTATGGGTGCGTTGGACTTTGCCTCGCTTCCGCTTTGATCAACTTATGAATCTGGGATGGAAAGTTTTGCTGCCCTTGTCCTTAGCAAATATTTTCTTGACCGGAATCCTCATCGCATTGAAGGTTTTTTAAGCGTCCATTGCCTTAGTCTGCATCAGTGATGATATTGCAGACGCCAACACGAGGAGCGAGACTTTGAGTACGAAATCGAAATATGTGGTTGCCATACCAGGTAAATTCCAGAAGTTCTACTTAGTGGAAATCATCAACGGTTTGATTATCACGATGCGAAACATGTTGTTCGCAAAGAAAGTCACCATCCAGTACCCAGAAGAAAGACGCGAGTACTCTGAGCGCTTTCGTGGGCAGCATTATATCAAGGCCACCAATGGGATTGAGAACTGCACGGCCTGCATGCTTTGTCCGACTGTCTGCCCGGCTGATTGTATTCACATCGAAGCAGGAGAGCGGGATGGCAAGGAAAAGTATCCGGTAAAATTTGACATCGATGTCTTGCGTTGTTGTTTCTGCGGCATGTGCGAAGAAGCCTGCCCTAAAGACGCGATCAAACTAAGCACCATCTATGAGATGGCACAGAAACAACGGACGATATACACCAAGGAAGATTTAGCAGAACAACGCGCAAATAAATAAGTAGACGAAGCAACGATAAGGATGGTGACGGAACTCATGGAAACCACAAATCTTCTATTTCTGGTTTTTTCGGCGATGGCAATCGGCTTCGCTTTAATGACAGTGCTGGGTAAACACCCAGTCTCAAGTGCCTTCAGCCTCGTGATGGTGTTCTTCTCCTTTGCAGGGATCTATGCGGTGTTGGGGGCCCATCTGGTGGCGACTTTACAGATCCTGCTTTATGCCGGCGCTATCATGGTCTTGTTCATCTTCGTGATTATGCTATTGGGTGCGGATGAGGCTTCGGCGGACTTGGCGCGCTCCCATCGGCTTTTCGTCGGTATTGCCGGGCTCAGTGTTGTGGGTTTGCTTGGAGTCTTGATCCATATCTTCGTCAGCGCGGATTTCTCCATGCTGACGCAAGGTGTCCATACTCCTGAGATGATCGCGGCCAACGGCGGGAATACCCGGGTTTTGGCCACATTAATGTTTTCAGAATACTTGCTGCCCTTCGAATTGGTTTCCATTTTGCTCCTCGCTGCCATTATCGCCGCTGTCGCAATTGCCAAGCGACATAGTCCTCGGGCTTTGAACTCTCAGGGTCGAGCAAAGGCGCGCTTGGCAGCGGCTCAACAGTCGGGAGGTCGCTAATGGAGTCTTTATCTGTGGTCAGCTCCACCTCGCTTCTTAATCCGGCCATGGCTCTCAGCTTGGCAGCAGTGATTTTCTTTATCGGATTATTTGGGGTCATGGTTCGCCGAAATGTTCTGATTGTCCTTATGTGCGTAGAGCTCATGCTCAATGCGGTCAATCTAACCTTGGTCACCTACTCCCATATATTAAATGACCTGGCTGGACAAATGTCGGTCTTTTTCATTATGGCCGTCGCGGCAGCAGAATCCGCGGTGGGACTCGGTCTTATCATCTCCATGTTCAGAGCTATCCGCAATATTGATACGGATAGCCTGCGCCTCTTGAAGGAGTAATTGCATGCTGTTGCTGCTGGTCCTGCTTCCTCTTCTCGGCTTCTTAGTGAACGGCGTCTGGTACCTGGTTTCCAGCCGCGCCAAGGCTGGCCATGGCGATCATCATGGTCATGATCATAAGCACCATCATGGCAATGAGGCGCTTATTCCAGGCCTTATCGCCAGTGCCGCCATCGGTGCCGTATTTTTAATGGCTTTGAATCTGTTTTTTACCCTGCAGGGCTTGCCAGCAGAAGAGCGCGTCTTGTCGCAGCAGGTTTTTGAATGGATGAGTATCGGTACTTTTAAACTCAACTTTGCCCTGCAGTTGGATGCCCTTTCATCGCTCTTTGTTTTGTTGATTTCTGGGGTCGGAACGCTGATTCATATCTATTCGATTGGCTATATGAGCCATGATAAGACTCCCGGCAAGTTCTTTGCCTATTTGAATCTTTTTTGTTCGGCGATGCTGATTCTGGTCCTCGGGCAGTCCCTGCCGGTGATGTTCCTTGGCTGGGAAGGCGTGGGACTTTGTAGCTACTTGCTTATCGGTTATTGGTATACCGATGAGGAAAAGGCCAGCGCGGGTAAGAAAGCCTTTATCGTTAATCGCATTGGCGACTTCGGCTTTATTCTTGGCGTGTTCCTCCTGTACACCTTGTTTGGTACTGTGGACTTTGTCGAACTAGCAAGCGCGTTTCGCACTGGCACCTACGACTCTGGACTCCTAACGGCAGCCTGTCTGGCCTTGTTTTTGGGCTGCACCGGAAAATCCGCGCAGTTTCCCCTATATGTTTGGCTGCCTGATGCCATGGCCGGGCCAACGCCCGTTTCCGCCCTGATCCATGCGGCGACGATGGTGACATCTGGTATTTACTTACTAGCGCGCCTTAACTTCTTGTTTTTGGCGTCTCCCACCGCGATGGCCGTCATCGCGGCAGTCGGGGTATTCACGGCCCTGGGTGCTGCAACGATTGCGGTGGCTCAAACCGACATCAAAAAAGTTCTCGCCTATTCTACGGTTTCTCAATTGGGTCTGATGTTTTTAGCCTGCGGAGTTGGGGCCTTTAACTCAGGAGTTTTCCATGTTTTGACTCATGGCGTGTTTAAGGCTCTGCTCTTTATGGGCGCGGGAGCTGTCATTCATTCCATGCATGAAGAACAAAACATTATGAAAATGGGGGGCTTGAAAAAGCAGCTGCCCAAGACCTATCTGATATTCGTCATGGGATGGCTAGCCATCTGCGGCATCCCTCCCTTTTCTGGCTTTTTCTCCAAAGACGAAATCTTGTGGCTGTCCCTCGCTTCCGAGCACGGTTCACCTATCCTATGGTTCGTTGGCATGCTGACCGCTTTCCTCACGGCATTCTATATGACCCGCCTAGTCTCCCTGGTTTTTTGGGGTAAGGCCCGTTTTCAAGAAAACAAGAAACACCCTGTTCATGATTCCCCTTGGGTCATGATCGCACCGCTTGGGATCTTGGCCGTGTTGAGCCTGATCGCCGGTTTTATCGGCATTCCACATCTTAGCTGGATCGCCCATTGGTTGGGACCGATAACGCCAGAGCTCACAAACTTTACCGTGCCAGGTTCCGTTGAGTGGGTGCTGATGGGAGTGAGCGTTTTAGCTGCCGTGGTAGCGATGTTCCTAGCGAAGCTAGCCTATAGCGGGGATAAAGCCAGCGCCAAGGCGAAATTCCCTAAGCTGCAGGAGATTCTGCTCAATAAGTGGTATGTAGACGAATTCTACGGCTTCCTCGTGGTGAGGCCACTTAAGAGACTTGGTGATTTGCTATGGCACCGAGTGGATGAGCGGGGCATCGACCGCGCTATCGTTGGTGTGGGTCGTATCTCCATTTTTAGCGGAGACAAAATCCGCTTACTGCAAACCGGAACCATACAGCATTACTTATTTGCGCTCGCGATTGGCCTGGCCCTGACCACAGGATGGATTATTTATGGAAGTTTCTGAAGCGGCACGTTTTCTTAACGTCATTATTTTTGCGCCACTGGTATTGGGCTTTCTGTGCTTGGTATTGCCCCAGCAATATAGCCGCATGGTAGCTCTGGTGGCATCAGCCATCACTTTCGGTCTGTCTTGCTTTCTTATTGGTGGCTTTGACCCCAGCTTGAACGAATTGCAATTTGTCTCGGATTATCCCTGGATTGCTGATCTCGGCATTAACTATCAGGTGGGCATTGATGGCATCAGTTTGATTCTGATCTTGCTGACTACTTTCCTGATGCCGATCGGGATTCTTTCTGCCTTTGATTCCATCAAGGAACGCCGCAAAGAGTTTTATTTCTTCCTTTTGGCCTTAGAGACTGGAATCCTGGGCGCCTTCTGCGCGACGGATCTATTCCTGTTTTACCTATTTTGGGAATCGATGTTGATCCCGATGTATTTCATCATTGGGATCTGGGGCGGCAAAGCCCGAATCTATGCCGCGACAAAATTCTTTCTTTATACTTTGGTCGGTTCCTTATTAATGCTAGTCGCGATTTTCACCCTGGCGCTTCTCCATAAGCAACAGTTTGGCGAAATGTCCTTGGCCCTGGGCGACCTTTTGAACCTCAACATCCCCGGTGGTAGCGGTTTTTCGGTGCAAAACCTCTTGTTCTTAGCTTTTGCCCTCGGTTTTGCCGTCAAGGTTCCGCTGTTCCCCTTGCACACTTGGCTGCCAGACGCTCACGTGCAAGCGCCGACTGCGGGTTCGGTAATCCTGGCGGGAATTTTGCTTAAGTTGGGAGGCTACGGCTTCTTACGTTTTGCTTTTCCCTTATTTCCTCAAGCGGTCCACTACTTTCAGACGACTTTCCTGGTCCTTTCCGCGATCGCCATTATTTATGGCGCCTTGATTGCCTTTATGCAGACCGACATTAAGAAACTGGTCGCCTACTCCTCTGTGAGTCACATGGGATATGTCGTTCTTGGACTTTTTTCCCTTAATGCCATCGGCATGTCGGGTGCCATTTTTCAGATGATCAGCCACGGCTTGGCGACAGGCGGGTTGTTCCTTTTGGTCGGCATGTTGTATGACCGGCGCCACACCCGGGAGATCAAGGA
Organism: Oligoflexales bacterium; assembly: GCA_044357055.1. Lineage (GTDB taxonomy): Bacteria > Bdellovibrionota_B > Oligoflexia > Oligoflexales > JBIKVD01 > JBIKVD01. Next base: position 9,817 of record JBIKVD010000141.1, read on the forward strand.
TTTTGGCGGGATCACGAAGACCATGCCGCTTTTTGCCGTGGCCTTTATGTTTATGCTTCTCGCCTCCGTGGCGCTGCCTGGCACCAGCGGATTTGTCGGAGAATTTTTAATCCTGCTTGGGTCTTGGCAAGCAAGTCCCACGGCTACGATTTTTGCCACGACCGGGGTTATTTTGGGCGCTGTCTATATGCTCTGGGTTTTCCAGAAAGTCCTGCTCGGACCTAACTTAAATAAAGAGAATGCCAATCTGAAAGACATGAACGCTCGGGAGATCTTTATCATGGTGCCACTGGTAGCTACCGTGATCGTGTTTGGTTTTATGCCGAACCTGATTTTTAAGCAGATCGATGTCAATGTTGCGAAACTCATCGAACATGTGAATACCAAAGGCGCCGAGGTAATAGAAACAGAAGTCAGCCGTGGGG
>JBIKVD010000131.1:0-10538 GCA_044357055.1 Oligoflexales bacterium
CACGATTGGTTTCACCCAATTGAAGAATGACTTCCGTATGGCCTTCAAAATTTCGAATCGCCACGACCTGACAGCCTTCGCCTAGAATCTGGGACTGCTGAATGATTTCAGCGGTCACTTCGGTATTCCCCATAGGAAGCCTGATGACCAGAAAATCATAGTCATCCATATTGTCGACTTCTATAGAGACATCATCCCAAGATGAATCCACTGTGACCACACTCCCTTGAGAATAAACTGTAGAAGCTAAAAACAAAGAAAAAAACGATGCTAAAGAAATTTTCATTTAAATACCCCCCAAATAATATGGATTTTGAGCCGAGAAACCAGCGGACGCTACCTGCTTCCGACTGTTATGTCAATAAGGCAAGATAAAACGATAATCAAATGCAGGCATGGACGCTTTAGAGTTCAAGGATAATCAACATCCCGTTCGGCGGCTTGGCAAGCAACAGACGCGGTGATAAACCCTGTTAGGAAAAACTAGTTTCAGGTGTAAGTCCAACATGAAGTGGAATCTTATATTAAGTTTAGCCATGGTTCTGATTGCGGGTTCAACCACGTCGCCTATTCTGGTTTCGTCTCCTGCCGCAATATCGACGGTACCGCAAGATCAACGCGCACAGTCACAAGGTTTACACCATTGACGTACAAGTTTGGGCTGGAAATAAAGAATTCGACAAGGCGTACATCAGCTACAAAGGCCAGGTTTACTGCTTTTCAAGCTACTGTTTTGGAGTTCCAATACCTTGATGGTAATGGGTAGCGGGACCTAAAATTCTAATTCAAATCAATTTACTCATCCCTAGTCCGGCCTTTAGCTGGATTATGGTCTGCGCAGTGCTTGCGGTCAAGCATCCAACCTAGAGTTTTGGAATGTTCGCGGTATCCAATATTGTTTAGTCTAATGTATTCCTTGCTGGCACCAGAAATTTCCTTCGGACTCGACGCGTGAATCATATGATCATTTTCAGCGCTATTGAATTTGCGTACCACCCGTACAAAAGAACCAGAATTAAGTAGTCTATTGCCAAGTGCGGTCATAACTTGATTGTCGTCCTCAAAGAGCTGACGCTGGATCATAAATCCGAGGTCGGCCCTAGATTTGTTGAAATTGCTAGCAATGCGGTTGTAATTTGTCTGAAACTCCCAAGGAGTGAAGACGATATGATCATTGATCGCGGCGGAAAAACCGCGGTGCAGCATATGCACATGATTTGTAGCATCAACACCGTGACTATTTTTAAGGTAACTGACGAGAGCTTCCTTTGACTCTGCCAGACAGCCTATCTGTCCCCCATTGTGAACGCCGCCTATGCCAAAAATCTCAAAGTTCAAGCTCTGTAACCTTTTCAGTTCGTTGACACCATTACTTTTGTCTTCGGGTACACCTGAGAGTACAGATGTAGCAATGTGATTGCGGCATTTACCAGCGCCCACTTTTCCTGTTTGATTCCCCGGGCAGGTTTTGCTGGTTTTTGTGCCTGGTACATAATTTGAAGATAGATTATATAGTGGATGAAATCCTGCTATTGGCCCTCCCAAACTTGGAATCGTTGGATCATTGGCAAGGGCAGAGACTGCACTCGAGGAATCCTGGTTAGTGTCACATGATGTGGTGAATGTGATCATCCCAATAACGGAAAGCGTAAAGACTATCTTCTGCATTTGCCAATCTCCTTTGAATCAGGATAAAATATTGCTTGATATGCAAAGCTTTTCGGTTTTTTTGACGGCGAAATTGAGCAACGATATCTTTCCCTAATGTTATTCGGGTGAAGTGCAACGGTATTTCTAGAAAGTAGATTCATGAAGGGTCCTATTAACCAGTGATATCGTCTCCTACTTCGTAAAGGCATCTGATCAAAATCAGGGGATTACAGATCAGAAGGGGCTTTCATGCCGGAAGGCCTTATTTTCATGTCAAAGAGTGAAACAACAGCTCTGAGGATCTTGGACGAGCTTCGCATGGGTAAGTTAAGTCGAAGTGAGACAGCTAGTCTTTCCAATTGTAGTGAACGGGGCTGTGCGAGAAGAGCAGCTTAGCTTCGCTTCAAAAAATCAGCCTTAGAGGAACGCAACAAAAAAGTACGCGCTCGCCGTTTTTTGAGGGGGGTCCTAACCGCCCATAAAGTGATCTCTATAAGATCGATGCTACCCATTGTGAGTCCTGTGGCGGCATTTGAAGAAAAGAGGTCTACAAATTGCGAAAGACTATTGTCGAACCGTAAGCCGAAGAAGCAAAATTGGATGCAAATAAGTCAGCATAGGATGGCACATTGTCGAAATATTTCCAAGGGAATACCAGACCTTAGGCAGGCGAAGGGTCTGTTGCCAGCAAAGGTAAATGATTCCTACTCCTAGAATTGAATTCTGCCAGGCCATGGAGGAAAATATAGAATGCGCCCACATTTTTGATCGAGGTCCAAAGGATGCGAATGCCTACTACATTGTCTGGACACTCACTTCTGCTCATACCTATGCTATTGGCGTGCTCCGTCGAGAAACCAGTAAGTATCGAAGAAGAAGAAACAAAAGCTCGCGACGAAAAAGCCTCTCAAGTAGCCCAAAAAGTCCCTGTGTTAGAGGTACTTAGGGCAAGCTGGGAGGAAAAGAAGGCCTTGGGTGCCGTGCCAAGTTTTAACGAAATGCAAATTCGTAGAGAAATGTATCAGACCTATCAACTCGAACACCTCCTTTATGAAGTGCCCAAGGCCGCTGGCAATGAGGTTGAAGATACTTTTGTTTATGAGGAAAGCGAGTGTGAGCAAGCTGGTAATGCAGCTCAAACAACATTTACCTATGATGGTGATGTCCTCAATGTAGTTTCAAACGGCAAGTATGAATGCGCGTTCATGGGTACCTGGGAACCGACAAGATACATCGTAAAGGATCTCAATAGCTTTGAGGAATGTGAACTTGAGGGAGCAAAAACCGAATGTAGATTGGTGATCTCGGAGAGCTATGCCTTGTCTACCGTTAAGTGTGAAGGCGCAGACTTCTCTGGCGTGACGATGGAGGCATTCAATGCCTCGGATTTCTTTAGTCGCTTTTGCGGCGAAAGTAAACTTGTCACCGTTAAAGCTAGTTTTGACAATAAGGTTTCGGAAAGAACTAGAAGATTAGCTCTGATAACAGACAAAGCCGGTTGCACTAACGCGAGCACTGATCCAGCTTGCTTTGAGCAAAAGGAGACCTATTCACAGGGCCAATATCTAGGGTTAGCGCAAACCAGCGACAATAAACCCTGCGAGGCGAAGATTGCCTCAGGATTTGCCGAATATGGTCCATGCATCCATTTGACTCATCTTCAATCCAAGCACGAGGGCTTCAGCCCTGGGGAACGTTTGCCTGAGAATATTTTTCATGAAATCTCATTTCCGGCGTTGAAAAGCAAGATTGTCGACAAGTGGTACTATGGCAATGGGAAAGCTACGCTCAAAATTAATGATTGGAGCGGTGAAGTGAGCTTCGACGCGACAAGCAGCGCCATAGCACCTACCTATAGAATGGCAAATGGAATTGATGCTATCGAAGGCCGCATCGATATCGAGATATCATGCTATGGGACGGATGCAACTAGTGCAGCTGCTAACTGTCCGCAATAGCAGACGGCAAGAGTCAAGCCTGCTTTGATCGTGAATTCTAGCCAGAAACAGTTTCGCTCCAATGACCACAGATCCGGCCGGGAAAACGAGTGTGGTCCCAGGATTTTGTGAAAGAACTAGGGTCGGATCAGTTGTTTTAGATTTCGAGTATGTCTTAAAGGTCATTCTCAGCAATATTATAGGGAAGAAGTGAAGAGCGAAGCTGTAATCCTTCTGATGCCGCGCGGTACATGTTTGAGAAGCTGCTGACAGACATGAGAGTCATGGAAGAGGAAGAACTGGCTACAAACCATGTCACGGATTCGAGCAATCAGAAACGGGAATATCCTAGAGATATGGCATCCCTCTTTCCGAAGCTGCTCCCGCGGGCTCAGTCCAGGAGGCAATGCTTGCCTATCGTAATGGTGTGAAAGATTCCTCCTCCCAATCCCTACTGCTTCCAAAGATTTCACCGACAGAGTCAAAGAATGAAACCATTTTGCATGGAGCTCTTCAATGGAACTGATGAGGTTACTGACTGTGGCGATCATTGGCGGAATATTTGCCAATTCCTGCACTCCTAAAAAAGAATCTGCTGCAACTTCTGGAACAACGACGGCTGATGAAACGCCGTCTGATGGTTCCGACGATTCTAGTGATGATGATTCTGGAAATGATGATAACGGTAACAACAATAATAACGGTAGCGGCGGCACGGTTGGCGGGATCTCGATTACAGGAACACTGAACGTTGATCTTAGTACGGTTGATACGGTGATGGCGCTGCCGCTCTCCGAGGGGGGCGAGATCGGCACTTTTGCTGATGCATCATCATCGCCTATAGGCGCCGGCGGTACTTTAAGCTTGGCAATTGATGATGGTGGCGGTCAGCAGGCGCTGGCGCTGCGAGCTTGGAAAAATGCGCCGAGGCAAGCTCCTTTGGAGTCAGGAAAGCGAAATAACGAGGGAAACTGCACACAAAATTGCGGCGGGAATGAAACCTCTGGCGTTGTAGTGATGGCGATCAAAGATGGTAGCGATCGTTTCGCTGCCGGTGAAAGTATGCAATTTATTGCGATGCCAGTGACAGCAGATGACTCTGCTATGAACCTGCCCATCGCTAGCCTCGTGGGAGAGTCCTTGGATCTCGGCGCCATCGCCGCAGATAGCTCTGGGATCCTGGCCGCTGCTAAGGCCGCTGATGCAAGCAATTTTTCCCTCGAAAGCGACACGCTGAAATCTTTGGCAGCGACAGACGACCCGCTGCGTCGCGTACGCAACATTTACATGAACACAGACCCCGAGACTGGTGTGTATTTTAATCAGATGCCCATTTTTATGATCCAAGGCAGACTACAAGCGGCATTGAGTGCAGGTGTACCGGAAGTCATCTGGAAGGATACAGGCGTCACCACCTGGACCAACAGGTATTCGGGGTATGTCCTCAGCTTTACTACCAACCACCCCAGTCTGACGGTCGATAGTATTTGTGGTGCGGGCGCGGGCGTCCTAAAACTCAAAGTTCCTGATGGCGAAGATCCCATCGCGCACGAAAGTGCTCCTGCGACCACCTACAGCGAACTCACCAATACAGGCGCGACAGCAAATGGGCCAGATCAATGCACCTCTGCCGGTTCGGCAGGGCTCTATTATAAAGATGAATCCGTGATGAACAATGGAGTCAATGTAAGGATGTCGGGTTTTAACTGGGGTGGTAGTGTCGGGTTCATCAACCGCATCCCCAGTGGGTATTGGGATATTAGTCTTGATGACGAGGTCTTGGCCCGTTTTGATCTTGCCGCGTCCTACCCCATGGACGACTCCGTCACTCCAGCTCGACCTATTGTTTATATTCCAGGCCTAAAAATAACAATGGATAGCGGCACGCGAGCTTTTGTCAGTGCGGAATTCAAATTGTATCGCTGGGATCGTACTCTAAGTAGCTTTGTGGAACAAACCGATTACACCGCGGTGCAGCTAGCTGCAAAGAATTTTACTTTTGGCTTTGCCGACTACTCCACCTCGGGTGCTAGCTGGACCGGGCAGTGGGAAAAAGGCCAGACCCTCGCCATGACCATTCCAGAAGCTGGTGAATCTTTCACGGTGACTGCTGCACAATTTGCTAAAACCTGGACCTTCCCAGCCGAAAATCAAGCAGGACCGGATGATGATTTTGCTTCGCCATCTATCAACAGTGTGGTGATCAACTATTCCATGTACGGAGTTGGCTACATGTTTGACTATCGATGGGCCAATCCATGAGTGTATAGACAAAAGCAAGCCTAGCGGCCTGGTGCTAGAGCCGGGGGGCTCCTACAGCCGGGCGCGTTTTCCAGTCAATAGCGCACACTGTTCGCTCGTAATATAGACAGTAGCCCCTACAATATAGTCGGCAGATTTACCCCCACCCTGCGCTTTGTAGATCACTTGGTCAGCCATACCGTACATGTTATCGTCAGATTCAATCAGTGGTTTGTCATCCGCACACCACTTTTCTTCGATTTCCATGTCTTCAACCTTCAGCGCGACAACCTGCCCAGCGTCGGTTTTGGTCATAGATACAGCCTCTGCTTGAAAGACGAGGCGTCGTGTGGCGCAGTTTTGCAGGGCGAACAAAGCAATGAGAGATAACCCGAATGAAATATTTGTTTTCATAGATAACCCAACCCTTTCACGTTAATGCATGTTCGGCCTACAATATAAGCATTGAAGGAATCATATTTGGCGGAAACATTGGTAACGTAACGCAAGGTCTCACCCTGTGCGGCAGTTCCTGTCATATCCTGAATGCTCGAGGAGCTTTTTTGAGTGCGGGCATTCGACAAGGCCTTTGAAATCTCTGGATAGGATCCCAATTGATAGCCAAAGAGCGACCAAGCGCAGTCAGCAGCTTCGATTTGACCGACGGATTTACCCTTGCTTAGATTTTCTGAATAGCCAATGGATTTCAGCTCCTTGACATCTGGATAGGTAGCACATCCAAACGCGAAAAGGCCTGGAACCGTAAGCGATACCAGTAGACGTTTCAAACGCATATTCATCTCCTATTCAAAACAACGCATCTCGATGGCTTCAATTTGGTGATATTCAACCTAACTGTCGAATGATTGATTTGTCCTGAATAGGATAGTGTTCGGCGCTGTTCGGCGGGGTAGCTCCCAGGCTATGGTAACGAAAAAGCGTAGGGTGTGTCCCTGGTCGATATTAAGTCTTCTTGCTGAAGCTCGGGCTGGATGCCATAGGGTTTTCGGGCCAATCGTGTTTGGGATAGCGTTGCTTTAGCTCCTTGCGCACTTGCGCATAGCTGCCTTGCCAAAAACCAGGAAGGTCTGAAGTGATTTGTGCGGGCCTTTGGTTGGGAGCGCATAACACAATCGTGAGAGCAAGCTTCTCTTGGCATATTTTGGGGTGACTCTTGATCCCAAAAAACCATTGGATCTTGCCTTGGACCTTGGGGCTGTCGCCGGAATAATCGACTGCTATTTCCATGCCATTCGGAAGCTTGATTTGGGGAGGAAACAAACGACTTAGAAAATATTCCTGCTCTTGAGTCAGATTGTGCCTCAGGAAATCTCTGGCATCTAAGGCTGCTTCTTTCCCCCGAGTCTCCCCGCTCAGCTTGGCAGCATAGTCATGTTGCAGCAAATCGAGAAAGTCGCCGGAAAAATCCGGAAGCTGATGTTCAATACCATGAGTTCCCAGCCAACTGAGTTTTTTTTGGTAGTCTGACAGTGACTCAGGATGTCTTATCTGCGCTAGGATTTCCTCGTAGCTCGCATTCGCGCTGAATTGTTCCTGACTGACTAACGACGGCAGGGGAGATTTTTTTAACAAAATATCGCCATAAGAGACGCGCTCAAATAGCTGTTTGGCTTTCCCTTCGCCTTCAACTTGGGTTGTGGTCGACATCTGTTTCATGGGATCTTGATTCAACCATCGCGGATCAATGGCGCATGCCATCTGAATACCGGCGCTGGGTCTACCTGCGGCCTTCCCTGGAGAATTGAGGCGAGCCGGCGCATCCAGAAGCTGGATAGCAAGGATCCAGGGCTCATTTTTTAGGCATGAATATTCGGAAAGCAGGGCTTCTCCTCCCGCACTTAGGTGATAGATGGACTGTTTTCTTTGGTCTCGTTTTCGTCCCACTCTGTCGGCAAAAGCGGTATAGACGAGTGGCCGCAGAACATCCTCGTCAATGTTATTTATTGACTTCAGCTTGGGTGTGCGAGTTTGAGCCGCGATGCGATCATAAAGTTGGATGAGATTGGCATAGGTCGCGTTCCAGGTCCGATTCTGTTTCATTTGTTGCAAGATCTGATCCGTTAAGGCGGCTAGATCGCAACGGCCAAAGTAACCGGGGAAGTGCTCCAGGCGAATCTCCTCGCTAATCAATAGAGCATAAAGGAGACCTTGCGGCCCATGGCCCATTTCCTGGGCGTGAAGAAAAATATAGGCGCAGCGCGGATGAAGCGAGACTTTGCTCATCAGAAAACCGAAGGGAGTTAGCTTTAGATTTTGGTCGAGAGCACCTAAATGCTGCAAAAGTTTTTCATAGTAAGCCAGTGTCTCTTCTCTGGGGGGGCTTAACCAGCGCAGCGATCGCCAAAGAGGAATATTTGCGGATTCCTGCCTTGCCATATCCAAGATCATCGGACTTAAGTCCGTTCGTTGAATTTCGGGAATGCCAAATTGGGTGCGCTGATCAAAGTCCTGTTGAGAATACAGCCTAATGCAAACACCCGGCGCGGTGCGTCCGGCTCTGCCTGCTCTTTGCGCAGCACTCGCTTGACTATTTTTCTTGGTGAGTAATTGAGAAATGGGTTCAAGTTCGGATCCAACGAGCACCTTTTCAAAGCCGGAATCTATGACCGCGGTAATCCCAGGAATCGTGATCGAAGTCTCCGCCACATTGGTGGCAAGCAGAATACTGGGAGGAGCGCTGTCTGTTAAAACCTTTTGCAAATTATCGCTGAGATTTGCGGTCACCGGTAGGATGGGTCGATGTTGCCCTAGGGACGATTCAAGGAGCTGGGCACAACGTGCGATATCCGAATACCCCGCGAGAAATACCAAAATATGACCACTCGCCAGCACTGCGCCATCGGCAAGCAATTCTTCTATCGCGCGCTTGACAGCTAAAGAAATATCTTCGTGAATACTGCGGGGGCGGTAGCGAAACTCGATAGGATAACTGGGACTACGTATCTCAATCACGGGAGCGCCCGCAAATTGTTCCAAGCTGCGGGTATCCAAAGTTGCGGACATGACGAGGAGCCCTAACTCAGGCCGACTCTCCTTCCGTAAATGCATAAGGTAGCTGAGGGCCAAATCAGACTGGAGGTGCCTCTCGTGGAATTCATCCAAAATGACCAGGTCCCATTCTTTCAGCAGCGGATCACTATTTATGTAGCGGGTAAAAGTGCCCTCTGTGATGAAAAGGATCCTGGTGCTATCGCTCATGCGAGATTCCATGCGCATTTGGTAACCAACCTGCTGTCCTACGGCGGAATCTAACATGGCCGCCATACGAGTCGCCGTGAGGCGGGTCGCTAGGCGTCGGGGCTGGAGAATAAGAATAGACCGATATTGCTGATGCAAAAACAGGGGAATCCCCGTGGTTTTTCCCGCACCAGGATCTGCCTTGACGATCAGGACCTTGTGCTCCTGCAACTTCTGGGCAATGGAAGGCAGGTGAGAAAAGATCGGGAGTTTCTGCAGCGATGCGAGTTTATCAGTGTGGGTCATAGGCGTCTGAGACTACTACGATAGGCCAAAAAGGACAATAGGCATCGATGGGGACTTGTCGTGTCATTTTAGCTTGATGGCTATATTCACGGCACAAGCAGCTGCGTCTGCCAACGATTCATGGCACATTAGAGTGACCTCGGCTGGCTTTCTCATTTTTTGCGTGTAGGCTTACCAGAGCGAGTTTGAAGCCTGGATTTGAAATAGGTGCAATATGCGGATCGCAGTTCTATCTGATATTCATGGCAACTTGCCTGCTCTCAACCAAGTGATCAAGGACCTGGAATCACGCTCCCCCGACTTAATCGTGATAAACGGAGACATGATTAACCAAGGCCCCCAGCCCTTGGAATGCCTGGAAAGGCTCCACGAAACGGCTCAAAAATATCAGATCAATTTTGTGCGTGGTAACCACGAGGACTACGTTTTGGATTATGTCCGAAACCCGCAGCGGGAGCTTTCGGTACCTCTCCAATTGTACTATGCGCCCGCAGAATGGACGGCAGGAGTTATCCCTAAGGCGATTCTCGACGAGATAGCCCTCTGGCCACAAGAATTTGTCCTTTCAGAACCCGAAGGCCTGATCCATTTTACCCACGCTTCTGTTCATAGCAATGCTGACGGCATTAATGCAAATCTTACCATGGAGCAAATGAGCGAAAAGGTGAACCCAGAGGCGGATATTTTTGTCACCAGTCACACTCACGTCCCTTTTAAATTGCAGCACGATCGCATGGTCGTGGTCAATACAGGTTCTGTAGGTCGTCCTCTCGACGGGAATCTTGCCGCGAGTTATATTTGGATAGAATATATGCCAACCGCAGGGCGGTGGAACTGTGAAATCATTCGGGTCCCCTTTGCTGTTGACGCAATTTTAAAAGAGCTCGCAAGACCACATTTTCGCGATGCTTGTGGACCATTTCATGAACTTTTGTTCAAAGAACATCAAACTGGCCAGGGAATGTTTCCGGTGTGGCGGAGAAAATTTTTGCAGGAGTACCTCTCGGGGGGTATCAGTGCCGCCGAGTCCATAAGGCAGCTGATAGAGCACAGGTCTTTATAAGCCCCATGCGTGGTCTTGCTCTTTCGACACAGGGTACGTGTAGCTTAAGGTTTAAGGACGGGGTAGGTCAGATCCTTATAGATTGAAGTTATATGTGCTCGATACAGGCTTAGTGAAAAGATTGGCGTTATCGGTATGCTTGT
>JBIKVD010000035.1:0-18770 GCA_044357055.1 Oligoflexales bacterium
TCAAGTCATAAATGGAAATCCCGACTTGATCTTCCGCATTGGGGTGGTTGGCTCCGAACTGTGAATCATAGCTGTCGCTTCCGCTGTAGGTTTCTTGTTCCACATAAACTCCCGTCGTAGCGATGTTGGCCGTCAGCTGTTTGCCATTAAAGCTACTTCCGGACAGGTTAACCTCCCAGTTGACGGTATTAATAAAATCAAACGCTCCACACCCAGGACATTGCAGCGCTACAGATACAAAACCACCACGACAATTTGTAGAGGCGCCGGCGTTGCAATGAAAGGTGTTATTGTGAAAATCGAGGTCAACATCAATAGGAGAATCAGCCCATTGTGCCTTCGTATTGTATATGCGCGCAAAATCACAAAGCTTTGCGGCGTCACTTCCCTTACAGGTTAATCCATAAGTTCGGCCGTCACCGCTACCCTGGTTGCCAGTCAGAGTAAATGTGTAACTCTTGTTGTATTGCACCGTAGGCAATTCGAATAAGGTTTTGCTCACCGATACCTGGCTTGATGAGATTTTGACAATCCCTGGACTGGTGACGTGATCATCCGGTTTAAAGACCAGGGAATGACATTCTAGTCTAGCATTACTGATCTCGATATCCACTGCATGGGCACGGGCCACATAAGCACATTTATCAGACAAGACATCAAAATCTGTCAGTTCAAGGCTCTCGGTCCGCCCATAGCCATCAACAAATACCAAAGCTCCCTCCGCAATGGTGAATCTCGTGTTGCTCAGGTCGATGGAACCTGTACTGACTCGCAATATTGGCTCTTCCATCTGTAGACCCATCGCACTTGAAAATACTCGACAGGGTCCAAACTTGTCCTCGCCGCTGTTCGCTGGGTTTAGATTATTATTAATTAATCTTGTGCCCGTAGCTCCGTTGTTTTGGATTATTTTCCGGAAGCATCCGCTATTCTCTTGGATCGTTGTGGCACCTATTCCTGATGAAACAATAACGCTAGCCCATTGTTCAAATTCCGAGTTCTTAATGTTGAGCAGGTCCCTGCCCTTTTTTTGAATATTCCCGAAGTAGCCGCTGTTGCATCCTGCTCGAAAGCTGGAACTGTCAAAGATACCACCGTTCATGATAATATTGAGATCAACAAAATTAACGTTCTCGAAACGGGAGTAATCCGAAACTCCCGGGAGTGACTGGCCGAAATCGAGATGCACATGTTCAGATCCGGTAAAACCAGATCCTAAAATGGATGAGACACAAGAACTAGTATCCAATGATCCTTTTGACTGGATCGTGATAGCATCATCTGCACCTAAGGCTGTCACCTTACCTTTAAAGACCATGCCTCCTTTTATCCCATTAGTTGAGCTCAATCGCACGACAGCTCCAGGCCCAAAAGTCACGTCGTTCTGAAAGACGGCAATCCCTTCTATAAGGTAGGGACTTCTCTCCTCATCAAAGACCATATTCTTATCGTAAAGACCTTCGTGTATTATTGTCTCGTTACCAAAAAGAATGCTGTCCTCGACCACTTCAGAGATGCGACCGGCATAGTCTTTGACCATTACAAAAATGCTTGTAGGCCCAGCATTCAATGCATTTTGTCCCCCTAGATGATAAGTCGGTGAGCTAGAAAACGCTAGCCACTCGGCAGTGGCCAAAGCCAACGAACTGCTCGCGACCTTATAATAACCCACTCCAGATCCGGAATCGGCGGCGTCTAAGTCAAAGGAAACATCGCGAGAAGCTGACTGGGCAAGACCGCTCAATATCGCCGTGGAGGTAATGACAGGGGCTTGTGTGTCGATATACACTTCGTCCTTGTAAGGGGAGCTCTCCAATCCATTCAGATCAGAATACATCACGTAGATCGCTTTGAGACCATCCGTCTCAAAGTCCCATGAAACCGTTGTCGACACCGCTTCCCACTGTTTATTGAGAAAACTTGGTTCATCTGATACTTTCATCAGGACTGCGTCTGAATCGTAAGACAAGGCGATGGCGATGTTGCGATCTGTGGAGATTTTGCGAATACTTGAGTTCACTGTTATTTCTGCATCAGCAACAACAGCGATTTTTCCTTCTGGCCCGGTTGAGAGCGAAAGGGTCACGACCCCTAAGTTTGTCGATTGTGCTTCCAAAATATTAACAGATTCCAATACAGTCAGGGAAAATCCATCACGGCGAAAATACAAAGGGTATTTGCCATCCGGCAGGCCCGCTAGAGTGAAACTTCCTTGTGCATCTGTGGTGGCATCAAAGGAGGTTCCCGGGATAAACACCTCTGTTCCTGCTAAATCAATTTGGTTAGGATTCTCCAAAAACTCAACAGTACCTGTCAATGAACCTGTTTCTTTGAGTGTCTGCCGCCCAATATCTTTGGCTTCACCGGCGCTAATGATGACGCCCGGCAGCTGCAGGCCGTATTTGCTGGCACCCGATAGTAGATTGGTCCCATCAGCTGACAATACCAAAACATTCAAAGTCCCCGGTAGTATATTGTCGACGACAGCCTGACCATCTTCATTTGTAGTCGCAACAATCTCTGGCCGCCCCTCCACCGTCACTCTCGCATTCGCGATGGAACTCGCTGGAGCCCCATCTTTCGGATCTATTTGGAGGACTAAGCTCCCCGCGATATCAGAGCTTGGATTGCTTTGAACATCTTTCGCTGGCTCGGGACTCACTTCCGAGACTTGAGGCGCTGGATCTGGCGCCGACTTGCTGTCTTCTTTGCATGCAAAGGGAACTATGAAAGGTAGAATCGCGATCAATGACACAACATGTTTGAATCTAACCATACTTTTAAGTCTCCAGAGTAAATTCACGTAATGATTCGCGCGAAGGCTTCATTTATTGAGGGCTAATGAGGGTAGGAAATGCACTGCAGTAGCTGCCCATTGCTACACAGTGACCGGGGGGCTGCTTCGGGCCAGGATTTTGTGGGTACATGAGCTTCGTGGGATGAGGCGAAAGAGTCAGAAAAGGTCTGCCTGATAAGAAAAAAGGCTAGCGGTGAGGCGTCTCGCGATCAAAGCTTAGCGATGGGGTAGGTCACTTCGAGCTTGGTAATGTCTGCAAGACATTCTGTGGCGACGCTCACAGTGTTAAATTCTCGGTCATAGCTAAAGCATCTTGCCTCAGCCTGGGTACCATTCAATTTGACAGAAATTTTGCTTTCCTGGCCAGCCGCAACTGATTTGCTGAGAGCAATGGTATTGCCAAGCGCTGTTTCGGTGATTTTTGAACCAAAGGCTTTGACCAAGGCAGCCCAGTCTTCTTTGCAGAGATCCTGGATCAAACCGCCTGTTTCCTTTGCAATGGCTGAATAAGCCGTGCCCGGTCTTTGGATGGCGCACCAAGAGTTTGACACAGAGCTGGAAAGGCCGATAGCGCCATGCAGACGAGCCTTCTTGGTATAATTATGTGCGGCCATTGTCTGCAAGAAATATCTAAATGAGGCTTCGTCATCGAATTTTCTGTTAGTCTCTGCGTTGTCATCCGTAAAGAGGATGATCTCTAAAGTGCCACCAGCTTGCAGCTTTCCCCGATTGGGTTGGAGGTTGTTGGCTTGGCGGTCGAGGAATTCGGCAATGACGTTTAAAGAATCTGTACTATCGACAGGCATATCGTTGAACAAAAATACTTTGTCATCTTGTCCTGGATTGTATTCAATTTCACCAATCAAGAATATTTGGTAACGATCCTGAACGAGCTTCTTCTTCATATCGGCAATAAATGCTGGCAGCTGTGCTTCCAAGCGCTGTTTTTCCTGGGGATCATTTCTATCGCCAGTCATGCTGCCACTAGAATCAATCAGAATGAGGATATCCACAGCTTGTCCCAGTCCAACGCTCTGAATTTCCTTGGCATCGGTCTGCAGCTCATAGCCATCTGTCTCACCCGAGGCATCACCCGATCCGGGGCCATCCTTGTCGACATCCGTACCTTCGCTATCACCAGACCCATCACTTGTCGGGTCAGCTGTATTGGTATTGGAACTACCTTTTGAGTTAAAGCCTGTCTTGCCACATCCTAAAAGGGAAACGACGAGACAAAGTCCTAGAACACATGGTGTGGTTAGAAATGGATTGCTGTGAGAACCTGGCTTGAACCTGGTGATCATAGGGGGACTCCTCCTTTGGCTTCCATAAGACTATCGGCTGCCAAGGGAGGGCAAGTGAGGAAGAGGCTATTTCTGCGACCATATTAGATAGTTAGACTTGAGGTTTCCGCACCTGGTTATGTGAACAGAGGTCGAAATTTCGCCCAACGAGACATCGCAACGGTGATCCCAAGGCACAGAAGGACTGTGGGCATCAGCAGATTTTCCATGCCAGGAGTCAAGTAGGCATGAAATAGAAAGATTTGGATGCTGATGGGCGCCAGGATTAGAAGGGCCAGGGGAACTTGCTTATTCATCAACAAGAGGATCCCGCTAAAAACTTCGCAGGCTTTTATCAGTGGCATAAAATAGGGGGCGACCATAACTCCTGTCATAAAAGCAGTCACATTCTCTGGCATCGGGGGCACTGGGATAAAATTTAGAAAGCCATTGGCGCCAAAGATCGTGAAGATCAACCCTAGCAAGATACGAGAGGCGGTTGCCACATGACGGTTCATTCCAACTCCTTCTACATTAGAGACTTTACTTCCGGATTAGTGTGGGTTCGAGACAGATTGTATTCGCAAATGGGCTTAGAGCCAATCATTTCTGGATAGAAAGTTTGAAGGGTTTTGGCATCAAGTCGCAGGCATTTGCCTTAGAACTCGAAAGAGTGTTAAGAATAAATGCTGGGATTGGTATGGAATTCCAATTTTTTCATCGTTTTATTTGCGGGACCTTCCTTCTATAGCCGGCCCCGATGAAAGGTTTCTTTGTGAAAGAGAATTGGAAAGGGAAACAGACTGCTGTATTAGTTTCGGTTCAGCTGCGGGGTCAAACCGATGATCATCACCGGGATTCTCTAAACGAGTTGGAAAGGCTGGTGCAAACCTTGGGTTTAGACGTGGTGGGGTATGTGACGCAAAAGCGGTCTAACCCCTCACCATCGACCTACATAGGCAGCGGAAAGCTCAAGCAGATAGCGGCTTATACGGGTGGTCCGGGTTTTGTGCGCGGTTTCTCGGGAAAGAACGTTTCGGGAGCTGAGATGGATTCCGAACTTGCAGAGGACAGCTTGGAAGGGGAGGATGAAGCAACCCCGACACGCCAGGCTGGCATTATGGTGATTGATGCTGAGATCTCGCCGACCCAGCTAAAGAACTTAGAAGAGGCCTGCGGCGTTGAGGTGCTCGATCGTACCGGGGTTATTTTAGAGATTTTTAGCCGACATGCTCATAGTCCCGAAGCAAAAATGCAGATCGAAATCGCCAAGCTCAAATATCTGGCGCCCCGCCTTCGGGCATCAAGTATCGGGGCGGATCGACAAGGTGGTGGTATCGGTGCTAAAGGTGCTGGCGAAACCTCCCATGAACTTGACCGTCGTCGCATCAGAGATCGAGTGGTAGAGCTTCAAACACAATTGGAAGCCATGCACACGAACCAAGATCGACGACGGCAGCGTCGCCGGGAGAATCCAGGGGCTGCGCTGGTGGGCTACACCAATGCCGGGAAATCTTCCTTAATGCGCGCTTTAACCGGCAGCGAAGTGTTAGTAGAAGACAAACTCTTCGCGACCTTGGATACCAAAGTCAGGGCCCTGCAGCCGCCATCTGTCCCCCAAGTCCTGATTTCTGACACCGTTGGTTTTATCAAGCAACTGCCCCATGATCTGGTCGCATCTTTTCAGACGACCTTAGACGAGGCGCTTGGGGCAAAAATCCTCTTGCTCACGGTAGATGCTTCTGATCCGACTTTTCGTTCCCAGCTTGAGGTGACCGAAGGGGTTTTAAAAGACATTGGGGCCGATGATATTCCACGCCTGTTGGTCATGAATAAAATTGACCGGATTCCGCCTGGGGATCTACAGAGACTTCGAGAGGAATTTCCTGAAGGCATTTTCATAACGACTCGAAGTCCCGATGACATTAAGTTGCTGCGGAATAAAATCTTGAGCTACTTTGAACAATCGATGGTCGAGCGGGATGTCTATCTAACATTCGCTCAGGGAAATTTTCTGGGTGACATCCGGAAAAAAATGTCAGTTGTTGAAGAATTATATGAAGATACCCGCATCAAACTTCGCTTGAAGGCCGAGCCTGAAGGCTTTCTTTGGCTTGAAAAACTATTGCAATCGAAATGATTCTAGGCCGCCGTTACTTCAATGAGACCCTCTTCAATCTGAGGTAAGCGCCCGTCATTCTGAGCGAAGCGAAGAATCTGGTTGAACTTTGGTCTTTCGCCCTCAGTTGAGGTCCCCACGGCAATTTCTTCCCAATAAGCTTCATCCAGTCAAGCCGATACAACGGTATCGCGGCAGAAGCCTAGCTTTGCCTATCATTAGTCCCGCTCAGCGTGGAACGAATCAGGAGTCCAGCATGCAATCTATGCGCCTACTCTTTGCATTTAGCCTTGTCGCTATTTCGGTAGCTTCTTGCAAAACTGTGAACAACAACGCAGAAAACCAGGTCAAATCAGAGGAGGATGGATCCTTTCCTTTTGAGGAAATGACCACAGGCTTGCTGAGCACCTTAGCAGAATTTCGTGCTCTTGCTGGTGACGCGGGGCTCTACACAGGCTACGTCTTTGACCATGACAGCCTCTTTCCTCTGCCGGGCTGGACGGGAGAATTCTTTGCTTTCCGTAAGCGCAACATCTTTCATGCAGATATTTCCTGGATGGGGAAAAGTGGAACGCAAGAAAGGCCGACGATTGGGCAAGCGAATTCTGCCATGCAGTTCTTCAATTCGGGCGCTTTAAGCGGCGGTGCCATCTTCTATTTTCCAACTTACTCTTTGCCCAAACCTGTGACTTCATCCACCGAAGTGCAACTGCCAGGCACCATGTTTATCGTGCCAAGTTATCTGCCTACCTTGAGCTCCTTCCAAGAATGGCTAAGCTCGCAGCCAGGCTCTCAGCCAGCCGACGAGGCTTCCTTGCATTCCCGTATAGCCGAAATCATAGCCAAGACATGCAGCAAGGCTCGACAGAACATCGCGTTCACAAAAAATGTCTACTACGTCTACAATTTGGAGTATGTTCCGGAGGCTCATCAAAACGTGTACAAGGATTTGGCCCATTGCATCGTTTCTCCATCCTATTATCATTTGGCGCAGGGCGAAAATCGTCAAATCATGGTCTATCACGAAGCTCACAGTTTCGGATATCTACGCAAGCTCAGTGCCAGCGAACTGGCCGACAGTGACTACAATGCCAAAGAGATCATTGTCATGGACGATGTACCGCTGGACATTAGCCCAACAGCGGGAATCATCTCCCTAAAGCGTCAGGTTCCCGACTCGCACATTATTCTGCGAGCTATAAACCTCAATATCATCGATGCCTCACTTCCTAATGATATGGCCAAAAAAATCTGTGACCAGTGGACGATAGATGGGAAAGGCGAAGTAAGCTGTACTCTAGGGCTAGATCAATGGAAATCTCTGAATGGGTTCTACAATCAACCAGTAGAAGTCCTCACCCGTAAAGGGACCGTAGCGGACAGCAACGGTGATATCAATGACCTGCTCTTTATGAGAGTCACCTCGGTCGACGAGGTCGAGAAACAACTTGCTGCTAAACGACCGGATCTTCCAGATCCACAGTTTGAACCCCCTACAAGCAATTTTTATACCGGAAACATGGACGAGACTGGCTTGCGAGCTTCTCTTTATGGAGCCAAGGGTCGAAATTTCATAGCCCTTCATCGAGTGCTCGCAAGCGCAGGGTACGATCGCAAGAAATTCGACGGAACATTCTTAATCCCCTTTTACTACTATATAGAGCATGTCCAACAAAAGCTTAATCAAGAGCTCTGTCTTGAAGCGGAGACAAAATGCATCGAAGATTATCTTGAATCTAGCGCCGTATGTTTGCCCTACGATAAAGATGGGGCAAAGAGCCAATCCTTCGAAAATTGTGCGCTGGAAAAAAGAGCCGAGGCACCTTTTTGTAGCGAGTTGGCGTTAAGCTGTGGGACCAGCCTTGGATCATCCATTCAAGGATTTATTGAGACCGGGGTAGCTGAACACCGCCAGAATATCATGTCCGATAGCCGCATCCGCAGGCAATTTTTTAAATATGCCCAACGGCTTATCGAAGAGGCGCCGCTGTCAGATGAATTGGAGGCGAAAATATCCGCAACCATCTTGGCCGCGCATCCGAGCACCCCTCCGAGGTTCCGTTTTCGCTCTTCTACAAATGCCGAAGACATCGAAGGGCTCAATGGAGCCGGGATGTACCGCTCTGCCGCTGGTTGCTTAGACTTGGATGTAGCAGGAACTTTCAGTCCGAAAAAGTGTTTAACGTATCGTGAGCGCGCAAGATCAGAAGCCTTGCGCGCTGGACTGCAAGCGATTGGGGAGTACCCAAATCTGGTCTATGATATTACGGATAATCTGCAGGACAAACGAAGTATTCCCAAGGCCATAAAAAAAGTTTACGCCAGCCTATGGTCTGAAAAGGCCTACATGTATCGCGACTATTTCGGCATTGATCATAAGAAAGTCTATATGGGTCTTCTTGCCCACAGCTCCTTTATGGACGAATCGGCCAATGGCGTGGTCGTGGTGCGGCCAAAAGCCAGTGGCCAACTGGAGATCAGCGTTACGGTGCAACTTGATGACATCAGCATAACTAACCCAGAGGTTCCAAATAGCTATCCCGATCAAATCGTGGTCACGGCAGATCGCTCCGGTGCTATCGGTAACGTCAACTACGTTATGCGCTCAAATTTGGCGAATCAGGACATTTTATCTGCTGAGCAGTTAAGTAGCTTGATAAGCCAGGTAGCACTTATTCATGGCGAGTGGGTGAAGAAAACAAATAATTCAGGAATTAAACTGGATTTTGAATTCAAAAGAGGGCCCAGTGCCCTACCAAAAGGGCCCGCAGATAACTACCAAATCCACGAGCAAATCGACATAAAACAAGTGCGGCCTCTATAAAACCTCCCATGGCAATAAGTGCATTCTCTCTCCTATTTCCACTTTGACAATCATGTTTGTCTGGCCCATGATGTGGGCAAACCTACGCTCGACAGACTAGCCATGGAAGGGTTCATTCATGCGCTTACTTTTCAAGAAGATATTAGTTGCCAACCGCGGTGAAATCGCTATTCGCATCTTTCGGGCCGCGACAGAGCTAAACATAAAAACCGTGGGACTTTATACCTACGAAGATCGATTCTCCTTGCACCGCTACAAGGCCGACGAAGCCTATCAAATAGGCATGACTGGCCAACCTATTGCTTCGTATTTAGATCAAGCTGAAATCATTCGGATTGCTTTGGCCACCGGGTGCGAAGCGATTCATCCTGGCTATGGCTTTCTTTCAGAAAACGACGAGTTTGCCAGCAAATGCCTGGCGGCGGGCTTGACCTTCATCGGTCCCTCCGCAAGCGTCTTAAAGACATTTGGTGACAAGGTCGCAGCCAAAAGAGCTGCCGAAGCAGCGGGACTAGATATCATTCCCGGCAGCAAAGATGCCATCTCAAGTGCCGAAGAAGCTCTTTCTTTTGCGAAGAAAATTGGCTTTCCCGTCGTTATCAAGGCGAGCTCTGGCGGAGGTGGGAAAGGCATCCGCATGGTTGATGCAAAAGATGACTTTCTCGAACATTGGAACCTGGCGCAATCAGAGGCCCTCAAAAGCTTTGGTCGTGGCGAACTTTATCTTGAAAAGGCGATCGTAAAGCCCAAGCATATCGAAGTTCAGATATTAGGGGATGAATATGGTCATATCGTTCACTTGTACGAACGGGACTGCTCGATTCAACGCCGAAATCAAAAAATTGTCGAGGTCGCACCCGCCAAGGGCATACCAGAGGCGACAAAAAAATCAATTTATGAGCAGTCGCTGAAACTGGCCCATAGCGTTAAGTACTCAGGTCTTGGGACCGTCGAATTCTTAGTCGATTCCGAGGGGCATGCTTATTTTCTTGAGGTCAATCCGCGTATCCAAGTGGAGCATACAGTTACGGAGATGGTAACGGGAGTGGATTTGGTGCAAGCGTCCATCTTGGTTGCTTCCGGTAAACGACTTGACCATCCCGCCTTAGCCATCAAGGGACAAGAATCCATTCAATTGAAGGGATTTGCCATTCAGTGCCGCATCACCACCGAAGACCCCCAAAATGACTTTGCTCCTAGCATCGGCCAGATTTCTGCCTATCGAGCTGCGGCCGGCTTTGGGATCAGGCTAGACGAAGGCCTAGGTACCACCAACGCGATTATCACGCCGCACTACGATTCCCTGTTGGTGAAGCTAACGGCCTGGGGTTTTGATCAACACGCTGCATCAGGGAAAATGCTCCGCTCCCTCAGTGAGTTTCGCATTCGCGGTGTTAAGCACAACATTGCCCTGTTGAGAAATATTGTCAGTCACCCCAAGTTTGCCGATTCGTCCATGACAACGGCATTCTTAACCGAAAATCCAGCACTCTTCCAATTTGCAAAGCCCAAAGACCGTGCCACTAAGTTTCTGCGGTATCTGGCTGAAGTAACCATTAACAATACTCATCAGCTAGCCGTGATTCCAGGTGCCGTATTGCTAGAGCCGCCTGTGCCGACCGGCAAGGACTTTGCGTTGGATCCCGCACAAGGACAAATCTCACCAAAAATGGTGTTTCAACAAGGAGGCGCTAAGGCTCTCGTAGAGTGGATCAAGCAACAAAAACAGTTGCTGATCACGGACACAACGATGCGTGATGCGCATCAGTCCCTTTTTGCCACGCGTTTACGCTCGCGGGATATCTACCGGATTGCTCCAACCTATGCTAAGCACGCCCAAGGCCTATTTTCCTTGGAAATGTGGGGAGGTGCTACCTTTGATACTTGCCTGCGCTTTTTGCATGAAGATCCTTGGGAGCGCTTAGCCAAAGTTCGCGAGCAGGTTCCCAATAGCTTGTTGCAAATGTTATTCCGCGGTAACAATGCTGTGGGCTATACCAACTACCCTCGATGGGTCATCACTGAGTTTATCAAACGTAGTCTAGATAATGGACTAGACATATTCCGTATCTTTGATTGTCTTAATAATTTGGAGCAGATGGTTGCGGCTATCGAAGACACCAAAACTCACGGGGGAATCGTCGAGGCATGCATATGCTATACGGGGGATTTGAGTAGCCCCAAAGAACAAAAATATACGCTTTCTTACTATCTTGATCTTGCCAAAAAGTTGGAACAAACAGGTTCGGATATCTTATGCATCAAGGATATGGCTGGTCTTTTAAAACCCTTGGCGGCTCGACAGTTGATCCGTGCTCTAAAAGACCACATAGGCATGCCGATCCATTTGCATACCCATGACACTTCTGGGAACGGCGTGGCGATGTTGCTAGCGGCAAGCGACGCGGGCTGCGACATTGTCGATACGGCGCTTAGTTCGATGTCTGGTTTAACTTCACAGCCCAGCATGAATGCCTTGTGTGCTGCCCTTGAGAACACGGAGCGTCAAAGCTCCTTAAGCTTGCGCAACCTGGACGAGCTTTCCAGCTATTGGGCCGGGGTTCGCCAACTTTATCAAGCTTTTGATCCTGGCATGATCGCTACGACGACGCGAGTTTATGAACACGAAATTCCCGGTGGTCAGTACAGCAACTTAGTGGAACAAGCACGCAAGGTAGGGCTCAATCCTAAAGAATTTGAGCAGCTGACAGAGCGATACAAGGAAGTGAACGAATTGTTGGGCAACATTGTTAAGGTGACCCCTTCCTCGAAGGTTGTTGGCGATTTTGCCCTCCTATTGCAGAAAAATCAGCTAACAGGCCCGGAGTTCTTAAAGAACAAGCCAAAGCTCGACTACCCAGATTCTGTGCTGTCTTTTTTCAAAGGGCATATCGGCATCCCTTACGGTGGCTTTCCCAGCGAGTTGCGAGAGCTGGTGCTGGGTAAGTCTCCTCCACCACCACAGTTTGAGGCAGTCGATCTGGAGGATAGTTTGGTGATGGCACGGCAGCGTTTAGTTTCTCAATTGAATCGAGACGTCAGCGATGAGGAGGTCCTTAGCTATCGTC
The DNA here is from genome assembly GCA_044357055.1 of Oligoflexales bacterium. Lineage (GTDB taxonomy): Bacteria > Bdellovibrionota_B > Oligoflexia > Oligoflexales > JBIKVD01 > JBIKVD01. Next base: position 12,092 of record JBIKVD010000035.1, read on the forward strand.
TGTATCCGAAGGTTTATATGGAGTTCAACCAACGCCAAGAGCAGTTCGGCCATATTCATGCTCTTACCACTCCAGCCTTTTTCTATGGTATCCGCTCAAATCAGGAGATTGCGGTGGATGTGGAGCCGGGCAAGACCCTTTATATTTCCCTCAGCGGCATCTCGGACCCTGATCCCCATGGCTATCGTACAGTTTTCTTCAATTTGAATGGCTTCGCAAGAGATGTGCGTATCTTGGATCAATCCTTGGCGGCGGTGAAAAACCAGCGTGCCAAGGCAGAAAAGGGGAATCTCATGCATATCGGGGCTCCGATGCCAGGGAAAGTGTTGAGCGTGAGGGTTAAGGAGGGGGACAGTGTGGCCTTGAATCAGGTGTTGCTGGTCACCGAGTCGATGAAGATGGAGTATGCCGTCATGGCGAAGCAAAGCGGCACCGTCGGGGCTATTCATATCCATGTTGGGGACATGATCGATGATAACGATTTGCTGCTGGAATTGCGTGAATGAAAGTTATGAGGCGGACGATGCTAGGGAATCGGTAACCCATGCATCTACTTTTTTCATGACAGCAAGCGGCAATCTTCAGGAAGTAATTTTCAGCCAAGCAGCTTCCCGCCAGAGCGCCGGAAATAGGTCGTGAAAGGCATGGTCAACCGACAAGAGTCAGAACCCCTGTGGCTCTCTTTGAAACAGAAGGAAATTGAAAAGAATGACGGACCAAAGTCCTCGACGAGATGCGAGCAGCCAGTTGCGCCCTCAAGTACCCTCGTGGTTGAGTTTTATACTTGGCGGTCTTTGCGGAGTCTTTCTCGACCAAATTCATGTCCAGTTTGGTGTCTTGGCTTATAGGAGTCCAGTTTTCTTTAGCCAAGCATGGTGGGTATTCCCTCTCTTCGGTACAGCTACGGTCGCTCTGTTGTCTATTGCGAATCTTTTTTGGGAATTTTTTTCTCGTCGTGGGGCCTTGCAGGTCCCGCCAGCGGCCATTCCAATTGATTTTTTGATTTTCGTCGGGGTCTATTTTTCTACGGGTCTATTTCGCGAGACCCCTTACCTATTGGCTATCTCACTTTTTATGCTGTGGTTTGTTTATCTATTCTTGTTACCGAACCGCCGCCTTCAGATAGCGTTTGCAGTATTTTTAGCACTGGGAGGCACGCTTTTCGAGGCTGGTTTCAGCGCCACGGGCGTTTTTTGGTATCATTCCCCGGATTTTCTCGGTGTGCCGGCTTGGTTACCCTGTCTCTATTTGTTTGCTGCCCCGGTTATTTTGTCGACCCCAGCTTCGCTGCGGAAGATTTTAGATAAGTGACGTGGATCATGTCCGCAAAAGCATCCTACTCCGTTTCATAGTTCTTGAGGGTCTATCTTGTTGCGACCTGACCGAAACCATCCCTATGTCATAGGTACCCTTGCGGCTCCCAGTTCATCCTGCTCAGCTATATTCTCATGCAAATTTTGAGCCATTTCTGAAAGATGGCTGGATGCAGACATCTCCCTTCCATGTCTTCCCGTAACTTCCCGCGAGAAACCTTAAAAAATCCGCATTGCGATCCCTGACTCAATAGTCTGATTTGATCGATGTCTTTATCAGTTTTTCTTTAAATTTTTAACAATCCCCCAGCACGACTTCTAATGGGTCCCTTGCAATGAACCGATTCTTTTAAAACAGTGTCATTTCGCCCAGGTAAGGTCCCAGAGAGCGGAGCCGCTGAGGCATGAGGAAGAGAGAATGAACGTTACAACCCTGATGGGCTTTATAGCCGCGATCATTGTCTTTATCGCATCTGTGGTGACCGCCTTTAAAGATCTTAGGGTGTTGCTGGATGCCCACGCCGCCATCATCGTGCTCGGCGGAACCGCCTCCGTGGCCCTCATTTGCTTTCCTGCTCACCGCTTAATAACCTTGTTCAAAGTATTTTTCCGGCGGATGTTCGGCAAAAACAAGCCGGACTATATGGGATTGATCGAAGAGCTCGTGAATCTCTCAAAGGCCTATCGAAAAAGCTTCTCAGCTTTTGAATCTGCCATCGGTGAAGTAAAAAATCCCTTTCTGAAAGACGCGGCTAGTATTCTCTTTTGGGTCCAGTCCGATGTTAGCCCGGAGGAAATTCGCTCACTTCTCGAAACTCGCGTTGCAACTCATTATAAGATGTACACCGAGGAAGCCAAAGTTTTCAAAACTCTCTCTAAGTTTCCCCCAGCGTTTGGACTGATGGGGACATCGATTGGAATGATTACCCTGCTTCAGTCTCTAGGGGGTGCCGACGCTAGCAGCCAAGTGGGCCCTGCTATGGCTATTGCGCTCGTTGCAACACTCTATGGACTTGTATTCTCCAATTTTCTTTTTACTCCCATTGGGGAAAATCTAACCGCTCAAACTCAAGAAGACCTGGCACTTCGTAGCATTGTGGTCGAAGGCATCATGCTGATAGCGGATCAAAAACCAACAAAGTATATGGAAGAAAAGGTTAAGTCCTTTTTGTTGCCAAGCCAGCGTGGGGAAGCCTCTGGAAAGGGTGCAAAGTAGAGTCCATTTTGTGGGAACAAGTGGCACCCGGACAATTGGAAGAAATGCGTCATAGACTGATGAACCTTAAAGTATAAAAACAGGAAGCCAAACCTAATGTCATCAAACCCCTGGGATCATCAGCATGAAGAAGAGCACGATGAAGGGTGGCTCGTATCTTATGCGGATATGGTGACACTTCTCTTTGGTTTCTTCGTGATTCTCTACAGCTTATCCGCGGTCGATGAGAAGAAATACAACGCTATGAGCGAAAAAATTGTCGAAGCATTTACGGGCAAAGAGGGCAAAAAAGTCTCAGAAGTCGACACGGGCTTTATGAGTGAATTTCGCCAATTGCGCGCTTTCAAGCTTCTCGTGGAACGTCTGAATCTCGGTGAAGATATGGAACAAGCCGTACGCGCTATAGAAAAGGCTACCGATAGCGAAAAGGAAGCCGCTATTGCCAAAAAACTGTTGGAATCTAAGTTGACAGAGACAGAGAAGAAAGAACTCGAATTCATGCGCAGTCTTGGCAAAAACCAAGCGAATCAAGCCTACCTCGAACTGATTTTGCCGGAATCTGCCCTGTTCTCACCCGGTAGTGATGCCATACGGCCTGAATCGGCGCTCAAAATGCAGAAAATCGCGGCACAGATAGGACAACTCCCTAACGTCGCTATGGTTGAAATCGTAGGTCACACGGACTCAACTCTCCCATCCGCCCAAGCTCGCTTTCGGGACAACTGGTCCCTATCGTCTGCACGGGCAGGGGCCGTCGCGCGGGTCCTGTTAGAAAATGGGATTCCCCGTACTTCACTCAATATCAAAGGTATGGCGGATCTGCAGCCTATGGCAGATGAAAGCGTGAACGATCCCATACAGAAAAGCACCAACCGAAGCAAGAATCGTCGGGTTCATATTATTGTGAAAAAAGTGGAAACCAAGCTGTAATGAAGAGAACTGCAAAAACAAAAATCATACCCGCCAGAATGAGCGGACCCGCACCGGAAAAGCGAAAACAATGGAGTTTTGCGGCATGGGCAAATGTATTGGTCTGTGGCACATTTCTAATTTTCACAGGTGCGGTGTCCTACTATTCGTGGAAGACAGTCGAAAAAAGTAAATTGACGGATTCCTGGTCGATCATGTTTCTGGAAATGGAAAAATTTGCCATAGACCTTGACGAGATCCCAGCTAAGACCGACGCAACAAATGCAAAAACATTTCTCTGGGACGAGTCAACGGATGTACTCACAAATATAGACGTAAGTGAACCTAGATCACTCAAACCTGCAGACTTAGGTTTTGATGGCTTTAAAGAAATCAATCCAAGTACTTCCTACATTCTGACCATTGGAGGTGTTCCCCACCTTTTGCGAACTTCTAAAGGCTCACCGAACCCGGCAGTTCCCAATCCAGGTCAGCAATTTGTGTTTCAACCCGTGCAGCGCTCCCAATTTTCTATGCCCACAGGCGGGCTCAAAAACACGGGCTTGATCTATATCGCCAATAAGCAGGGACAGTTAGTGTACGCGACCAAAAAGCAGATTACCCCAGCGAATTTCGCCGCCAGACCGCTCGTTCAGAAGTTCATCAATAGTGCTTTGAGTCGTGGGCAAATGGAATTTGTCAATGAGACAGCCACCGCCACCTTTGGCTTTTTCTATGAAGTTCCCAAATCAAATCTGGTCGTATTCAGTGAAATTGACCGGGAGCTTGTGCTAAAGCCTCTTGACCAACTGCGACGCAAACTGATTCTCCTGCTGCTCGGGTCGTTCTTAGTCGTCTTCCTATTACTCCAATATCCGCTAAAACGGATAACGCTCAGTCTGAATTTGCTTGTGAATTATATGCGACATCACCTTTCTGGTTACCATTTTGAGAAACTTCCGCCTTTACCGTCCAGGGAAATCAAAGAGCTCGCTACTTTAGTGCAAAATTGGTCAGAAAAAGTTGACCTGACGCTCAAAAGCGAACGTCAGAGTATTGTGGACCACTACCAGCGGACTCAACTCGAAGAGCGCGTAAAGTACCACGAACTGGTAAATGAACGCCTGAACACATGCGCCCATCCAAATGCAAGTCTGCCCATACGAATTTGGCAACACAGTTGGACAGGAAAGAGGTGGTCGGGGCAGATATGTCGTGGTTTTCAGAGTCTCAAAACGGAGGAATATTGTCTTTTGCAAATGAAACTTTATACATCCGATCGAACCAAACCAAGCCTTACTGCGATTGTTCATTCGTGGCTGAATCGCATTGATGTTTTTGGCGCTTTGAGGCCTGATCTGCTCCAAGTTACCTTAGGAGAACTGCTTAGAGAGCTTTCAAAGACTTTTAAGGAACCAGTTTGTCTGAGCTGGAGCGTGCTCTTTTTTGACCAAGCTGGAACCGCGACCATGTCGCAATCTTCTGGTTTTCGAACGATCACAGTCGACGAAAAGGGAAATGTCATTCGCCGGCGTGCTAATCGTCTGCCTTTACTTTCTGTCTCAAGCTTGAGCTCGCTGACGCAAGAGGAGTGGGCAGGGTCATGGGTCGTTATGGAGTTGAATCGTAAAGAAAGACTCTTAGCTGTCGACGACTCCCTTTTTAGAACGTCGGCAAGTTTCCCCCGCGGTTTTCCCTTCAGGAGATTAACGAAGGCATTAAATCTTGCCGCAAGGCAAAGCGACTTCGGCGCCACTTTGAAACGCCAATTGGAAGATCATTTTAAGAATGAGGGGCCAACGGATAATTACCTTTGCATCGTTGAAGCTGTAAGCGGAGCCTGACGATGAATGCAAACCTTTTCATCCTTGCCCAATCTTGCCAATCGAATAGGCCATGGATCGTTTTGGGCTTGCTCATGCAAATGGCATGGTCCGTTTGGTCAGATGGTTCTTTCGCTGCCGAAAAGCCGGTGCACAGAAGTACCTCTGTTATGGGTTATGTTGTGAAAATGGTACAAGCGCCTGTATCTTATCGCTGCTTTGATCATGGTGACTGGCTTGACTTGAAAAGAGGACTGAGGGTGCCCTTTGGGTGCTTGTTGCAGGTCAGGGAGGGTGGTGTAGCGATATTGGTGCCTCCAAAATCGTCTGGCAATATGACTCCGCAAGATCTGCAAATTACCACTCCAGTCGTGCTGAGGTTAACCGCGGATGTATTAAGAGAGACCTCGGTATCCCAGCGATTTTTACGCAGTGCGAAAAACGCAGCCAAATCCTACAAGCCAATGGGAACCCTCTATCAACTGGAAGAAGCCTGGAAGAAACTGGCGATAAGCCTGCAAATACCAAAGGCACCTGAAGGCGTGGAATTTGTGCAATTTAATGAAGTTGAGAAGAACATCAGTTTGATGACGCAAGAAGCAAACATGGAGATGTATTATCCTGACAATGACAGTATTCACACGAAACAAGAGCAACCTTATCAAGTGAAGGTGAGATGGTCTGAAACGCAAAATCGTAAGAACTTCGATGTCTATGTATGGCCGGCGCGCGAGCAACGTGGCAAGCCACACGCGCGTACCAGCGGTAATGTCTATGAGCTGCCGATCTACAACAGTGGTAGCTATTTTGTTCAAGTGGTCGCGGAAGATAAAAAGTGGCAGACATCGCCCCATTTGTTTCATGTCAAACAAGATGACCCAGGATCCGTCAACAGCTCGCAAAGCAAACCATTGCCATTTGACTTAACGATCCTGTTTCCAAGAGACAATACTTTGGTGCTCACTGGCCGCACACTGCCATCTACAGAGTTGGCCTTGGTTGATTTTTCATGGGTTGTACCAGCTTCGGCCAATCTGAGCGCAAATCGCCTCATCATCGAAAGCCTGGATCAGCAGAAACTGAAAAAAGAAGTAAATTTATCTCATTCGATGACCAAACTAGCTCTGCCCCCAGGTAAATACCTTTGGTCTTTGCAGTTTTTACCGTCAATTTCTGACCCCGAAAGTAGCCCATATGTTTCGGAGCAATACTCACTTGAAATTAAGCCTGCTACCTCTTCCTTATTTGCAGATGTCATCATCGATCCCAAGGATTCCCAACGTACCATCTATTTTAACTTTGAGTAATATAAACTGCCGCCCCTTATTGTTGCTGTTTTGATGGATTCATCAGCCGAACATGGTTGTGATACCAGCGGTAAATCGCAAGCAAAGCCTCCAGTCCGCTGATCTTCTTGA
>JBIKVD010000143.1:0-10150 GCA_044357055.1 Oligoflexales bacterium
TGCTCGCTTGTCGGGCCTAAGGGCCGCGGGTGTGGTTTGCGAAATCATGAATGACGATGGCACCATGGCCAGACGCCCAGAGCTGGAGCATTTTGCCAGAGAACATCGGCTCTGTTTCGTCTCCATAGAAGACCTAATCACGTTTAGGCTTTTGCAGGAGAGTCATATTGAGCGCATGGAATTGGGCACCATTGACACTAGTTGGGGACGATTTCAAGCAGCGTCTTACCGCAGCTTGATCGATAGTCATTGCCATCTTGCCGTGACGAGTGATGGCTTGGACCCTGAAGCGGTCGTCGACGTGCGCGTGCAGCGCCAAGACTACTACGGGGATATTTTTGGAGGCTTAACCCAAGGAAGCAGGCAAAAAATCGATTACGGTATGCAGCTGGTGAAAAAGGAAAAGAACGCCGTGTTTCTTTTTTTGAGTTCCGACCTGCCTCAAAAGGCCTACCTGGATAGTTTTCGCAGGCTATTGCTGAAGGGTAGTGAGCAGGAAATCTTCGCCAAAGAAAAGTCCGTATCCGATTCTCAGATGGATTTACGTCAGCTCGGAATTGGTGCCCAAATTCTTAAGGACTTAGGTGTCAAACGCATGCGCTTGCACCTGTCTCGACCCATATCACTTAAAGGACTTGGTGGATTTGGCCTCGAAGTCATGGGTACCACGCTCATCAAAAACTAGACTTTTTTAATGAATTCTAAGTTCCCAGAGACGCTGGGATCCGATTCCGCGGACGCATCTAAATAAGGAAAGGTTGATCCATGGCTAAGATGAATATCCTGGTGATTGCTTCCCAGTTTAACGAGTTAATTGTTCGGCACCTTTTACAAGGCTGCCTCGACGAATTATCTCTGCGCGCGGTCGCCCAAGAGTCAGTTCAGACGGTGTGGGTTCCGGGAGCCTTCGAATTGCCTGTCATTGCTGCGCGTGCAGCTCGCAGTGGCAAATTTCACGGAATCATCGCCTTGGGGGCTGTGATCAGAGGTGAAACCCCCCACTTTGATTTTGTCGCTGGCGAGGCCGCAAGGGGGCTTATGAATGTTAGCGTTGAGACAGGAATTCCTATCGGTTTTGGTGTCTTAACGACTGACACGGCCGATCAAGCCTTAGCCCGATGTGGCATTAAAGGTCCAAATAAGGGCAGGGAGTCGGCGCAAGTGGTCCTACATATGTTAGAACAGTTTCGCAATCTGGGATGGAAATGAAACCTCGTCTGGTAGACCCTAGGGAAGCTAGGGAAGCAGCTTTGAAATTCCTTTATCAATGCGAGATGGAAAAAGTCTATTTCTATTCCGAAAGTCATTTCAACAGCTTTTTGGCCTACTTTCCCGTCGAGGAATCGTCCGCGACTTACTGCAAGAAACTTGTGCAAGACGTATTCTCTCATTTAACGGATGTGGATCAGTGCATTCAGAGCCACTCCGCTAACTGGTCCTTGGCACGGATGAGCGTGGTAGATCGCTCGGTTTTGAGATTGGCTGTGGCTGAGCTAAATTATCACAGCACTCCCTTCAAAGTTGTTTTGAATGAGGCCATCGACTTGGCGAAGCAATATGGATCTTCTGAATCTTCTGCCTTTGTGAATGGCATTCTAGATAGCTACTGCACGGCCACCGGACGCACTCCCGCCTGAAAACCAATTCGTTTTTCTAAGACTCTGATATTGCAGATATTCGTCAGGTAATTCTCAATAAACGCTAAACTGGAACCGATGCCTCCCTCGGAAGATATTCACGAGAGTAGGGAGAAGTCTCACATGACAGAGAAAACAGAAAAAACAGAAAAAACCGTCGCGGCTACTGAAAAGAAAGAAACCAAAAAGAAAACAGCTCCAACACCGGCTGGACGATTGCACGATCAGCCATCGCGTTGGAATGAGCAGACTTGCATCAAGTTCGCTAAGCGATTCACCAGCATTGAAGAATGGTCATCAGGTCATCCTTCCAGTTACAAAGCTGCTCAAGCCAAAGGCTGGGTCCAAGCTTGCATTGCCAAAATGCAGAAACCCGCTTCCGCCCCCAGAACCTTAAAGAAATCAGCTTAACGGCGAGCCGACGCTGTCCGTCTGCTCACAAGCGGCGGACAACGCATTTCTATTAGCTGGCTGACATTGCTACCAGTCTGGGCGCTCTTCTCCCCAGCATCCAAGCCGTGCCCTGTTTGATTCGACGCTTAGCAGTCGCGGGCTAAGTCTGGCGAAGGCGAGATCGTAGCCAAGAACCTGACTTTGCGATAGAATATTGAAGGATAGGGAATAGAAAGGGTGGGGTCGATGGAGCTGGACTTACAATTGGAAAAAAATGAAATCTTCGAGGGAATCCTTTTAGATCAGGTTTCCATCCGCATCGACCCAACGGGCCGTGGGCCTTGCCCTCTTTGGATTGGAGTCTACCGTGCTGGTAAGGCAACACCTTTTGAGGTCCTGCAACAGGCTTCCATTCAGTCGGCTTTTGATCTGTGTGCAGGGGATGGTTTAGCCGAAACTCAACATTTGCTGCTAAGTGATCAAACGACCCAGAGGACTTCGCAATACATCTATATGTTTTTATGGGATTTATTTGAGAAGGAAGGTTTGCTCACGGCGATGGGCACTTTCACCGAAAAAGTAGGATCTCTGCATCCTAGCTCGATAGGTATTTATATGCATCCCGAGATCTATGGGGAGACTGAGGCGATGCAATTGACCTCCCAGATTGTCAAAACGCTGGTGGAAGAAGGCACCTGCAGCCAGATCTATCTCTTGCAAGGTGCGTTTGATTACAATCGCTTGTTAAATTTGTCTCTTCAACTTAAGCTCAACATCGATACCAGCAAGCGTCTGGTGCATGTTTACCACTAATTATTTGCTTATCATTCGTGAGCCTTATCTATGAACCTGTCCTTCGAAAAATGGCACGGGTGCAAAAATGATTTTCTCGTCATTTGGCTGAAGAGGACAGATGTTGATCTGATGATTCCCTCTCTCCAACGCCAAGCCGAGCGGATTTGCTGTCGGGATGGCAGCGGCATCGGTGCAGATGGCTTGTTAGTACTGATATATACAAGTCAGAATACCTCCCCAGAGGAACTGGTTGTTATCAACAAAGATGGAAGTTTAGCGGCCAACTGTGGCAACGGCCTGCGCTGCGCGGCGGGGTCGATGGTCAATCACGCTAAAAGTTTGGGCTTAGCGCTAGACGATTATCAATGGATGGAACTACGCATTGGTGCCAGGACCTTTACCATGTCGCTTTTAGCAGATGACGGTCCCACAAAATTTGTGCAGGTAACCCTCCGGGGATTGATGAGTGGCTCAAAGGTACCTTGGGCCGAGGCAGCCAGCGAAGAACTCAGTCGCGTGTTTGCTGCCAACGAGCTTTCTTTTATTAGTTTGAATTTCGCTGAAATTGGCAACCCTCATGCAGTTATATTTGTCGATGCCATTGATCAGGATCAATTTTTGCGGGCGGGCCGATTGGCACAAACCATAGAAGCGTTGGATGGAATTAACCTCCACTTTGCGGCGCCGATGGCTAGCACGAAATTCATGCAACAAGAGGCGAAGAAAATATTAGGGAATTCTCCACAGGAGTCTTTCCAAGTGCGTAGCTGGGAGCGAGGAGTTGGAGAAACCGCAGCCTGTGGGAGTGGTGCAAGCGCGGTGGGAGCTATCGCGTGTTTTCTCGGTCATGCGGATTATGGTTCTTGGGTAGCTCTCTATCCCCCGGGTGGTGGTCTATATGTCAAGCAAGATGCTGCGGATGACGATGTGGCTTTGGCGGGGCCAGCCCAGCTTGTTTTTAAGGGTTTTCTTGAATTTTAGCTCAGATTCTGTTTGCCGTGCCGAATTTTCCTAGATGTTGCAAAAAGGGTTTAGGATCTAAACATGGCCGATCAAAAATACATCGAGGCGCTACTGAAATTCTACCGGGTCTTACGGGAATATCACCAGCATGAAGTGCAGGGATCAGAAAACATCCCAAAGAAGGGCAAGGGGCTTATCGTCTTTAATCATAGCCTCGCTACCTATGATACCTTTTTGCTCTTGGCGCACATTTATCTGGAAAATGAGCGGTTGGTGCGGCCCCTGGTCGATCGACTCTTTTTCAAGATTCCTTATCTAGGTGAAATCATGAATGCCTTGGGGGCACAGCAAGGATCTCCGGATACGGCAGAGACTCTGCTGCGCGGCGGAAATCTGGTTAGTGTCGCACCTGGGGGGATGATTGAGGCGATTAGGCCCAGTCATAATCGCTATCAGATCCGTTGGGAAGCTCGCAAAGGGTTTGCTAAAATTGCCGTGCAAACCGGCAGTCCCGTTATCCTTTCAGCCTGCCCCAAAGCCGATGACATTTATGATGTGCTGCCAAGCAAGATCACCGAGTGGGCCTATGAGCATTTCCGGGTTCCGATATTTTTTGCAAAAGGTCTTGGCGGGCTGACCCCCATACCTAAACCCGTCCATTTGGTGCATTTTATTGGTAAGCCGATGAAACCACCCAAGGTGGCGCTCAGCGATCCAGGCTTTTCAGCCGTTGTAGATGAATTCCATGCCAAAGTCGTGCAGGAGATGGAGGCCCTGATGGTTCAAGGGGTTTCTTATCGTCATTATAAGAGATAGCTTACTATTACTTTCTCTTTCTTTCCCTGCCAGCAAGATAGTTCTTTAGGGCGGTCTGACTGGAAAGCCAATTTCGACCTTCTTTGTGGGCTTCTAATTTCCCGGAGCGAGCGAGTAGGTTGAGATATTTTTCTGAAAACCTACTGTTTTTTGCCAGCTCCGAAAGAGATAGGAAACGATCACTTGGCTTTGGACTCGACTGAATCGCTTTCAGATATAGAGTCAGTGATCTATCAACGGCCTGTGCAATAAATTTTTCTAAATGATCATAATTACCGGCATCAGCATTTTCGAGAGCTCGATAGTATTTCTGGCGATCATTCTTAAGAATGATAACTAACGGATAGCCTTTTTGCATCAAAAGAAGATTCATAAATAGACGAGCTGTTCTACCGTTGCCATCGGTAAAGGGATGGATATGAACCAAACGATGGTGAGCCAAGGCCGCGAGCTCTATGGGATGCATTTTAGAGATGTTCTTTTTAGTCCAAACCATGAATTCTTGCATCAGCTTGGGTACCTCAAATGCTTCTGGCGGCTGATGTTTTGATCCTGTGATCATAACGCTTCCCTGGCGGTAATGTCCTGCATCCGAATCTTCGATGTTTTTTACAATAAGCTTTTGCAGAGAACGGACTAGTTGTTGGCTGAGTGTTTGACGTTTTCTATGTTCAATCAGCTCATATAGAAAATGGACGGCCTCATTATGGTTTTTAGCTTCGAGGTGATCTTTGAAAGGCTTACCATTAACCGTTAGACCGTCGTTAATCACAAGATAGGTCTCTTTGAGAGTTAACTTATTTCCCTCGATGGCATTGGAGTTATAAGTCAGTTGCATAGAGAGTTGCTCCCGCAACTTATTTACAATCATTGGCGATAGGGGGCGATGCGACTGTAAGAGCCGGAATTTTTGGTCAATTCTGTTGAGAAGTGCTTTTGGTAACATAAATCCCTTAATATGGTTTAAGTTGAAATATATACTATACCATATTAGGGGCTTTTCAAGCGGTTGTTAAACGGCGAGAAGCAATCCCTTGAACCATCAGGGCCTTCACCAATATAATGAACTCGGGGAGGCGGACTCTTAAAAAAGATAGTCTCAGCGATAGACCCCAGCTGAATTCCACCAATTGATACAGACGTAATCTTTACCAGCGAATTGGTAAGGACCACCACTTTTCGGGCAGCTACGGATGCTTGGGATGGTTTGCTGCATCCAATCGGCGCCGTCGTGCATAAAGCTACATTCAATTTTCGGTGATTCAAGAATTCCGCCGCCGCTAGGCTCTGCGTCCAATTTGGCAAAACATCGCGGCCAAAGCTGGTGGCGTTCTATAAGGGCGACGGATTCGTTAAAATTTGGCTGCGAAATGATCACATTCCAGCCAAAGATGGTGCTGTCGTTGTAGCGGCCCCGCAACAGGTTTCTTAAAGCAACAAAGTCCTTACCTGGCGCAAAGGTTGCTGGTTTATGCCAGCAACAGTCTTCGGGCATCCCGGGGTGATGAATAAAAATGGCATCTTGTTGGCGATCCATGGCACGAATGTGACCAGATTGAACCACCATCCCGCTTGGCATAGTGTATCTGCCATCCATTGCGATACATCCTCTGCCGGAAGAACCGATGCAAATGGCGACCTCGTGTTGAGTGCCGCCAAAATACGAAGCAGGATCAATCTGTTCATAGCCATTGGCTATTGAGGCCGATAAAAGAATTAGGGCAGTCGCTACAGCACCGAAAAAATCACGCATGATCACTCCTTCGTGGGTTGGAGCTGAGTATGGATCAAGGCGAGAACCATACGCGTTGGGAAAGTGATTTCGCCGAGTGATCTTGTCTGTGGTGTGACGAACACAATGTAGACATCAATTGTTTAGATGGTCTGTAGCAAGGATTTTATGACCATCTTGAACCAAGAATTAAGATTTTTGCGGAGGCAGGCCTAGATGAGTGATGAACCACTGCGTCCCCCAGTTGATCAGGGTTTTCACTGGCAGCTCGTGAGAGCCTCCCTTTGCGTCGGTAAACTTTAGGCGACTGCGATAGCATGACCAATACGCAATATGATTGTACTCGCTTTGTGGCTTCTTCCATTTGCAGCTACCTTTTTCCAGGCTAGCGTAAGTTATGGGGAGGAAACTCTGCAGCGAACTTTGCTGAGCTTGCAAATGGTGGGCAAACTCCTGCAAAAGTTGATCGTGGTAAGTCCCCGGATCTGGCAAGGCTTTGAGTTGAATAAAGGGTCCCCGAGGAAAGAACAGGGCGAGACTCTCGGGGGTAAGTTCCCGCCTTTTGCTTTTGCCGGTTTGCGGTTCTGCAGATGGCTTTAAGGCGGCCGTTTGGTTATATAGTTGGACGAGGTTCTTCGCGAGCGTCTCAGCACTGGACCACTCGGGTATCTTACCTTGGCTGTGATTTTCTGCAGGAATTTCGTCAATCTTGGCCTGGGGCGTTTGCCCTACGAGAGGGCTATGAAACGCAAAAAGATAAAGAATGACAGGCTTAGATAGTGCAAAGCGCAAGGTAAGACTCCGTTTCCCAGGGGCTTCGTGAGATTAGTTTCGCGGTCGAACTTGGGTTTTTAACAAGTGCGCAATGCCAAAGTTGCTGTAAACCCCTTCGGTAATTCTTGCCAAAGCTTCATTGTATTCGCTGAGAGCGGCGCCCATTCCCATGGTATCAACGATCGTGCGGAAAGGCCGTGCGCCCTGGGGTTTGGCGATCACCTGCGATACCGCCTTAGCAACAAGATCCGGATTTTGTTTCGGATTCGCCGCTAGGGTTTGTTCAAAACCCTTCAAGAAGCCTTCAGGCATATCGCCCATGGGGCCATAAGTTTTGCTTCGGGTGGTATCACTTGGGCGCATAAGGTTGTCAACAAATGCTGTAGGAAAACCGCCTGGTTCCACAATGCAGACGTCGATTCCAAATTGCGATAATTCCGTGCGGTAGTTTTCCGTCAATCCTTCCAAAGCCCATTTTGAAGCATTGTAAGGCCCATAGAAGGGAACCGTCATTCGCCCCAGTAAGCTGGATATATTAATAATGAGACCGGTGCCCAATTCTCGCATCATAGGCGCTATGGCCCGGCAGGTGCGCTGAACCCCAAAAACATTGACATCAAACAAGCGCTTCATATCTTCTGGCGTGAAGGCCTCGGTTAGCCCAATCACCCCTACGCCCGCGTTATTAATCAGGGTATCCATTCCACCTAATTGTTTCGTCGCGGTTTCCATGGCGCGAGTCACGCTCATATCGTCGGTGATATCCATTTCAATGACCTTGGCACCTAAGCTTTCAAGTTCTTTAGCAGCTGCGCGATTGCGTCCCTGGATATCGCGTGCGGTACCTGCGACTTTATGGCCGTCATTCAGCAGTTGCTTCGTGATTAACGTACCAAATCCACCTGTAGCGCCGGTTATCAAGACTTTTGCCATCGTTTGCTCCCTGCTGATTTTCTCGAAATATTTTCTGCATGATGGCACATGATCCTGCCGGGATGAAAGCAAATTATTTGCCAGGATATGGTTTTGAACTCAGCTACCATCTCCCCCTCCAGTGACTCTAGGTATTGAGTCGGGACTTCCATCGTGTTAAAAGTCTGTAAGCAATCACGGTAAACTTGAAGTTGGCTGACGACCCAGAATAGTCTGCAGTAAGTTCGGCGGGTATTTTCTACCGATTGGGAATTCATTTGGGAGGAACGAATTTGAAAATCCAGGCAATGGCGCTGCTCTTCGTCTGTTCTTGTGCCGCGGTAAGAACGCCCCAGCTTTCAAAATTGGAATCACAAGAAGACACCACCGAACATATCTTTACAAGAGATATCCATGAGTTAACCTTGCGCCTGCACCAAAATACTTTGCAGGATCTTTACGACAAAGCCAGGGACAGTAATTGTCAAGACAAGGAAATGGGCCACGTTCACGAACTCACCTTTATTTCTATGCAGGGCTCAGAGGTTAGGACTACCTTAAAGCTTAGGGACGCCGCCTTACGGATTCGCGGGAATACCTCCTGCCATCAATTTCGCAAACAATATAAGGTGGAACTCGACGAAAATAAGGTATTCGAGCGGGACGATAACTATAACAAGAAAGACTTAAGTGACGAACCGACTATCAAAGCCTCGGTAGAGGCAGAAGATCATGACTTATATGGCTTGAAATCTTTTTCTTTGCGCGACGGGCCCAATGAAGAAACGTTTATCCGTGAAATCATCGCGTACAAAGTCTATGCCTATGGCGCTTCGATTCCCCTGATGTTTGATGGTAACGCCAATCCCCTTAAAGGCGGAGCGGGCTATAACGCCGGCTTGGTCAATCTCAATATAGAGAAAGTTTACCAGGGTAAGACGGAACACGTGAATTATGGTGTCTACACCCTTACGGAAAATGTGGATAAGACCTTTCTCCGCTGGCGCTTTGGTAAAAATGTTTTTGATTTTCCTAGCCATTTGCTGCAAGGGAATCTAGCGAAGGCTAACCTGCAGGCGCCAGACAAGCCTGAACATCTAGATATGCGTGGATATGAGGCCGATTATATCGATGGCAAGAAGGCGAAAGACGAAGAAAGAACCCGTGCGGTTGTGTTCGAGTTGGTGCAAAAACTGAAGGAAGCGAATAGCAAAGAAGCACTCAATAAACTTTTTGATATGGACAATGTCTTGCGCTATATGGCGGCGAGTCTTCTGATCGGTCATTGGGATAGTTTAATGTGGGGTGCTAACAACGACTTCCTCTTCTACAATGGGGTGCAGGGCAAGTGGCATATTATTCCCTGGGATTTGGACAATACCTTTGGCGTGGATTTTGGCAAAAACAACGTTTCAGCGAGTTACAAAGCCGTGAATAACGAGTTGGTGCTATTTGCCAAGACTATGAAATTCTATCAAGAGGATTTGCGAACCCTGATGTGTCGCTATCTGGATGAAAGCCAAGGGGTTTTTCATCAGGGCCTTATTGGCAAGGTGACTGACTTAGAGGCAAAGATGGGAGATTTTAAAAACCCTCAACCTTACGGTTTTTCGGAGTTGAAAGAATTCATAGCCCAACGTCGCGATTTCTTAATGGATGATCTTGCCTGCGGAAAGCAGTAAGTCAATATGGCGTTTGTTTAAAAACCAAATACCTTGCCAAAACAGCTTAACTTTTGCTAAATATGACGCACATTAAGGAGCCTATATGATTGCTTTCCGATGCTTTCTTTGCAGCTTGTTGTGCATTTCCTTTCATTCTGTCCTCAGTGCGACAAAGCCAACGTATAAAACGATTCAGCATCCCACGCGAAATCCTGGGCAGTTGGAAACACATGTCCTGGTCTACGGAGATGCAGGTCGGGGTAATGCAGGCCAATATGAGGTTGGGCGGGGGATGGACCTTATGCACCAACGTGAGCCTTTTGATTTGGCACTAAGCTTAGGCGACAATCAGTATATAGACGGCAATGACGTTTTCGCGAAAATCTTTGAAATTCCCTATGCACCTTTGATCGCAGAGCAGTTGATTTTCTACCAGACGGTCGGCAATCATGACATGGAAAAGG
>JBIKVD010000144.1:0-10114 GCA_044357055.1 Oligoflexales bacterium
CTAAATGTACCGGGAGGCAAAACATCCGGATCATCCCGAGCATCTTATCGGGTTAAGTGTCAGCAAAATCAAGTCAAAAGGCAAGCCCAGAGAGATTCTTAAGTCCCTAATAGGACAAGCTCTATAGAAGGTAGTGTGAGGGGAGATAGCCCTTTGGTCGGGCAAAGGAGCCGGAAATATGGCGGGAAAAGCAGCCTTGGTAAAGCCAAAGATATGGCCCATTTGGAGCTCTTTCTGGCGTCATGCGCTAGATTGCTGCCGCGCTAGGGCTCACCTAGGCTAGCTAGGGTGAGAGCCTCTATCCATGAGCCTCTCACCCTAACAGATCAAGTCGTGCGAAGTAGCATCCTTGCATTCCCCCCCTTGAGGGAGAGCCGCATCCCTGCGGCGTCATCGCTCTCTTACCCTTGTAAGCAATGTGCGCTAAGCTTGCAATAAATAATGCGTTTTAACGCGAAGATGACTCTCCACGGAGAGGATGCTTTGCACCATGGAGAATAGCATGGGCGAGAACGTTCCACGCAAGCAGCACAAGCGCGTTAAAATTTGACACGGCTCCCGTGGGCCCAGTATAAAGGACACTCTGGTACCGTTAGAATCAGGTAAACGCCCATGCTAGATGCTTTAAAAATCTTAGTAGAAGAATACTTGGGCGCGCGCAAAGGAAGAAGTCGTTTAACCTTAGCTCAAGAATCTGGCGTTTCTTACAATACCATCACTCGCATATTGATGAATGATTGCAGTCCTAGTTTTGAATCCGTGGCTAAGCTGCTGCGCACGGTAACAACAGAAGACGCCGCTTTTCAATTCCTGCGCAAACAGTATCCAGATTTCGCAGATATTGTGAACACAAGAACCATTCGTGACGCGAAAACGGGCGGTCCCGAGATCTGCGATGCTGAGGGCATCGAAGTCTCTATCCAAAGTCGTACGCGGTTTGAGATGATTTGCTTGGCTCTGCGTCCCGGCGGGGTTCAGCGCTCAGAACTGCAAAATTTGTTTGGCGCCAGCTGTGACCGTCATCTCCATGACCTGCTGAATTTGCAGGTCTTGCGCGAAGTCAATGGTCGCTACATCTGTGAGCGCTTTCGGGTGCAGTCATCAGACGATGTTCATGTCGCCATCTCCCATATCTTAAGCTCCTTGGTGGAAAGACATCGAGAGCTGGACCAGTGCCATGGCAATTTTGAAACAGCGGGACTCAACGAGGATGGATTGAAAGCGGTACTGGCTGTCCTTCGCAGTGCTGATATAGAATTGCAGAAAATTGCGCGCTCCGATTCTTTCCAAGGACCCCATACCGTGCAGGTGGCAACCTTAATGTCGCAAGTGCGGACCGGCCGTAGTGATGTCGAGGGTAAAACGGAAACGTCTGGGCATCCAAAAGGACTCGGATTCGTTGATATAACAGACGCCTAACATTGATCGTAGGGTGTTCGAAAGAAAAGCAAAGGAGTGCTGAGATGAACAAGATTTTTGGTGTAAAAATGTGCTGGCTTGCTTGCGCAGCATGGATGGCGCTTTTCGTTGGCGGATCCGCCCTGGGCAATGGTTGGGGCGGCGGCTATAGCAAGGGCTCGGTAAGCGGACCGTTAAATTTTATGACGGACGCGAACTCTGATGAGGAGTCTAGTGACGATTCTGATGAGGAGATTTCCGTGCAGTCTGGTGTTGCTGCTGACAGTATTAACGAAAGGGGTGCCAGCATTCAAGGCAGTGGCGGTATTCAAGTGAGCGTGGAGGAGAGCATATTGCCCATCACCGCGCGGGTTAAAATGCTAGCCGAACAATGCGTCAGTGGGCAAAATCGCGGCTTCTATACGGCAGATGATTTTTGCGATATGATTCCCAAAATCCTGGGATTGGATTCCTCTGAGGTCCTAGAAATTTCTTCACGGCCTAACGGTTCCCTGCATTTACAGGTCACAAGCGCGGGTCAGGAGACCTTAAACATTATCCTCCCTTAACGGGGGGCCTCTGTTAGTAGCTAGATTTTACGAAAAAGCGGAGCTTTTTCAGCAGAAATCTAGTTAGTCACTGGCGCGAAAGCGCCAAAGATGTCCCATGACCGCACGCGATGCAAGACAATTTAAGTGACCCCTTGCAAGTACCATTCGTCAAAAATAGCACTACCGAGTGTTACTATTTGGATGAGTTTATGGCCCTAGCTTACTCAATCAAATAGGTAATTTTTTTGGTCGACAAAAAAAGAACTTTAGATGATGCTCTTGCTACCTAAAGCGACGGCTTGGTCAATACGACCTAGTGGACAAACCCTGAGGCGTCGTTCACACTCAGACCACTTTTATTTTTTTTGGAAAGCAATATCATCATGAAAACAATCAAATTAACGTCTCTATGCTTAACTGGAGGTGTCATCCTCAGCGGCTCTTGTCGATCTGTTGCAGACGATCAAGGTTCGGAAGTCACGGCCAAGTATGAATATTGCAACGCAGCAGAAGACAATACAGAGCGTCTCGAGAGCTATAAAAATGGCGACACTTATGAGCTGGTTGACATCAAATTTGACTTCGGAAGATTACCGTTTCAGCCAGTATGCATCGCACCCATTGATTTTCAATTGGGCGACATTGCTCAAGTAGCTGTTCAAGACGAGAAAAATGCCAGCGTCCAGCATCAAGGTAGAAATCTTGCAGTTAAGAATGCATGTATCGGCACCAACTGGGACATGTCCAAACGCCAGGTCGAATACACAGGCACAGTCGATCTTGCCCAAATCGAACTCGCCACGGACAAGCTTTTTTCTGGGGAAGCACAAATCTATGGTGAAGTCGCCCACCCTGCGCCTGACACCCTAATTATCAACGAACATTGGGAATATAGAGCTCGGTCAAAGTGCAGCCACGGACTTTTCGGCACCGGCGGCGAGTGTTTCAAAGTACTGAGGCGCTATAACATTGCTATGAACTGGCCTGTAGGAAAGATGGTTGATTTTGACAAGCTCGAAACCTTTGGCGAGAACGAGGACTACCGCTGGTTGAAATCCATTAAGGACGAAGGCGCCTGTTATTCCAAGTATCAATTAACCTATAAGAAAATCTAGAGAAAGAGCCTTTGTAAGTAGAAGGCAGCGCCCCATATCAGGCACTTAGTGGGGGGTCCCTCGTCGCATGACTCCATTCACCTAGTGCGGACGCCTTCATAGACCACAGATCGGCAACTTTGACTTCTTATCCATGCGTGATAGCTAGCGAATTTCTCCTTGCGTCGCGTCAGCGCCATGGTATAAGCGATGGAATATTTTACCGCAATACCTGCATCTTTTTTGACTTTAGCGAACGAGGAATTTTATGAGCTTTACCAAAGAATTGAGAGAAACCGCCATCGCCCTGGTAGCACCCGGAAAAGGTATCCTCGCTGCCGACGAAAGCACTGGAACGATTAAAAAGAGATTCGACAAGATTTCTGTTGTCTCTACTCTCGAAGCGCGCCGAGACTATCGCGAACTGCTTTTCACCGCACCTGGAATCACCGAATATATCAGCGGCGTGATCTGTTACGATGAGACGATGCGCACCATGGGAAAAACCGGCAAGTCCTTGCCAAAGATCTTAGCGGACCAGGGTGTTATTCCTGGCATTAAAGTCGACATGGGCACTCAAGATTTACCTTTCCACCCCGGTGAACTCACGACCGAAGGCCTCGATGGTCTCGGTACTAGACTCGCTGAATACCGAACGATGGGGGCAAAATTCGCCAAATGGCGCGCGGTCATCAATATCAACGAGAATACTGGCCTGCCCACTGATACCTGCCTGGAAGCCAATGCACATAGCTTGGCGATGTATGCTGCCCTTTGTCAGCAAGCCGGGATCGTTCCAATCGTCGAACCTGAAGTCATTATGGACGGTTCGCACTCGATCGAGACTTGCTACAATGTGACAAGCCGTGCTTTGCAAAAAGTATTTGCGGAGCTCTTCGCCCATAGAGTCGACCTCGAAGGTATTTTGTTAAAGCCCAACATGGTCGTTTCAGGGACTACTTGTACCAAGCAAGCGGACATCCAAACCGTTGCAACTATGACCGTCAAGTGCCTTATGGCACATGTACCAGCGGCCGTTCCTGGGATCGTTTTCCTTTCAGGCGGGCAGTCGGACGAGCTAGCTACCGTTCATTTGAATGCGATGAACAAGACTTTTGCGGGAAAGATGCCATGGAAACTGAGCTTCTCCTACGGACGAGCGCTGCAGACCGGTGCCTTGAACGCTTGGTTGGGCAAAGACGCCAACGTTCCCAGTGCGCAAAAAGCCTTTATGCAGCGCAGCAAACTCAATAGCGCAGCAGCCTATGGCCGCTATGAAAATGCGATGGAAAAAAACTAATCCCCCTTCCTGCTTGATGACCGTCTTTAGGGCCCCGAAAATCTCGGGGCCCTGCACAGCCCGTTTTCCTGAAAGCACCTCCGTTTCCGGTTTTTAAAAAGCCGCATTAAGTCATGATCTTTACGTTCTAGATGTATGGACGATTTCGAAGAAGTCCACTGTCAATGACAATCATTTTAGTCTGGTCTACGACTACCTTGATGACAACAAAGTTCAGCTTTTGTTCTTATCCACGCCAGGATTTGTTTTTCCAGGCGGTGACTGTGAACAATAGAGAGCTGTGAACAATAGAAGATTGTGTAGCTAGAGGTCCGGATAAAATCCTAGCGAGAGCAACTCATCTCTATAGAAGGCTCGTCGCCCTCTCCGCTTTGGTAGCTTGCGCTAAACCAACTTGGGTACTTGGCCGCTTCCACTTCCACTAGGGTCAGCCTGCGTTGAACAAAGTCGGTAAAATCTCCGACAAGAGCGGCTCCCGTCATTAATGGGGGCCAGACTTCCGATGGCGATATCTTAGTGTCGGAGAGCTGAGTAGCCCTTACGACGAGTGGAAGAAAAACAGCGTCCGAGGCGCTGGCATCGAGACAGGAATCTTGAGTACATTCCGATACCAACCATTGCAAGATAACGACTTTACTCTCGGGATACCACAGGCGAAGTTTCATGTTGATGGCAGGCTCACCATCGATGGATTCGCAAACCCATGATTCCTGAATCCAGCTGACTTGGGGCTTGGCGGAACTTGTGAGAGCCCACGAAAAGAGAAAAATGACCGCGATTGCTGGAATCCAAATCCGAGAAGACGGCTTCTGCTGTTCATTGCATGTTTTCAAATTTTTCACGTTCTTATCCCCCATACGCGTTCGCATCAGGTTGCGATTACCAGCTTAGCTATTTAATGTCAATATGACATAATGCTTCTATAGCGAAAACTATCACGAAAGGAAGAGTGGGCACTGGCAACATGACAAGCTCCTAGGCATTCGGGTAGATTAAGGCGGGTGCCACGACACATCCCGGGCCAAACAAGTTTCAGTACTCGTGTGGCAAGTGCCTAAATTAAAAGCTAGAAATGGCTAAGGAGTTCATATGTCTCAAACTCTCCAACAACGCCCGCAAGCAAAGATATACATAACGCCCAGTTGCCCCTACTGCGTTCGCGCGGTGCAACTGCTCAAACAACAGCCTTTGAATTTAGAAATCATAGATTTAACCGGTCAAGCGGAGTTGCGGCGAGAAATCTCAGCTGCCAACGGGGGCTGGCCGACTGTCCCGATGATTTTTGTCGCGGGGACCTTCCTAGGGGGCTGCAGCGATCTCGAGGCCTTGCTCCCTACCCCTAAGTGGCAAACATTGCTGTCTCCCAAACCGTAAATACCATTCCTTGGGATTCCCCTGCTAAAGCGATTCTGAGTCTTGGTCCCGTTCAAGGTTCTTGACATCCTATAAATCCACCTCACCCTATGGGCAGGAAGTTCTGAGATCAAGCACAGGGGGGCATATGACGCAGAAGTTCGATCAAGTTGTGATTGGGGCCATTGATATCGCTCAGACCGAGGCACTTAAGCGCCGGAACAATGAACTTAGTCCTGCCCATTTAGTCTGGGGCTTCGCTTTCAATCCTCAGGCAGCGTCCTCGCAATCGCTACAGCCACAGGTGGATCTTTTGGAGCAAGCTTTAAGCAAATCTGCCAAGCTCCAAGGTGAAATCAGCATCGATCAAATTCGTATGGGGTCGAAGCTATCTCAGTGGATCACCCAAGCATCCGCCCATGCAACGAAGTCTGGCCGAAGCCAGGTCACCGAGTCTGACCTGTTGCAGTATATTCATGAATACTTGCCGCAAATCAAATTGGAGGACATCCCGCGCGAAGGGACGCAAGGGCTAAAACAACCGGCATTTCTTATCAATCTCAACGATACCGCCAAAGCAGGCAAGTTAGATCCTGTCATTGGCCGGGCAACCGAGATTCGTTCGGTCATGGAAATCTTGGGTCGCAGGACCAAGAATAACCCTGTCCTAGTGGGACCTGCAGGAGTGGGCAAAACAGCGATTGTGGAAGGACTGGCGGATCAGATTGTCAAAGGGAAAGTGCCAGATACTTTGCTTGGGAAAGAAGTCTACAGCTTGGATATGGGTAGCCTTATGGCAGGCACCAAATACCGAGGAGATTTTGAGGAGCGCATTCAGGAATTATTGAAATTCGTCAAAGCAAAATCTGGATCGGCGATTCTATTTATTGACGAGCTGCATCAACTCGTTGGCGCGGGGCGCACCGACGGGGCTATGGACGCTGCCAATCTCCTCAAACCAGCCTTGGCCAGAGGTGACTTGCATTGTATTGGTGCGACCACCCCAGAAGAATATCAAAAATATATTCTCGGTGATGCCGCTTTAGAAAGGCGCTTTCGTAGCGTCCCAGTCAATGCTCCGAGCAAAGAAGATGCCATCGAAATTTTGATGGGTATCAGGGACAAATTGGAAATCCATCATGGGATCAAAATTTCTGAAGACGCTATCTACGCCAGTGTTGTCCTATCAGAACAATATATCCCCGAAAAAAATCTTCCTGATAAAGCTATCGATCTTATCGACGAAGCGGCAAGCGCCTTGAAACTTTCGGCCAAAGCCATGCCAGCGGAGCTGATCCAGGTCGAAGCCGAACTTCGCTCTAAAAAAATTCTTTCCCAGGTAGAGAAAGACAATCAAGAAATCCTCGAAGATATTAAAAATCTTGAAAAGGACTACAAAGAACGAAAGAAAAATTGGGAAACCGAGGTGGAGGCCCTGCAAAAGGCCCAGAGCATGCAGAATCAGCTGGACAAATTGCGCTTTGATCTGGAGAGCGCTGAACGCAAGGGCGACTATGCCATGGCCTCTCAGATTAAATATGCACTGATACCCGAAATCGAGGGGCACCTCCAGAAATTTCATCATGCTTGGATTCTTGATCGCCAACACGTGGCGCGCGTCATCGCACGGCAAAAAGGTATCCCGATAGAAAAAATTCTGAAGGACAAACAAGACAAGATCTTGCATCTTGAGGAGCATTTGCGCCAAAGAGTCTTCGGGCAATCCGAGGCCCTGCATGAAATCGCTGAAGTCCTTGTGACCAGCTTCGCTGGCTTGGCGGATGAATCTCGCCCCATGGGATCCTTCCTTCTGAAAGGTCCTACCGGAGTAGGAAAGACGGAGACCGCTAAGGCCCTGAGCGAATTCTTGTTTGACAATGAATCAAGCCTAGTCCGTTTGGATCTTAGTGAATATTCTGAAAAACATTCGGTCGCTAAGCTTATAGGTGCGCCCGCAGGATATGTCGGCTACGATGAGGGCGGAATTCTCACGGAGGCGATCCGCCGCAAACCTTTTGCTGTCGTGCTCTTTGATGAGATAGAAAAAGCCCATCCTGATTTTGCAGACATTCTTCTGCAAATCCTCGACGATGGGCGCTTAACCGATAACAAAGGCCGGACTATCGATTTTCGGAACACTATTGTTCTGCTGACGACGAACTCCAAAAATATTCAGCAGGATTTTAAACCAGAAGTCTTGGGAAGGCTGGATGGGATTTTGAGCTATGCCGCTCTAGATCAATCCATCATGGCAAAGCTCATTGAAAAACAGCTAAGCCTGCTTAATGAGCGCTTGAAAGGGAAGAAGATCCGCATCCACTTACACGAGTCCCTGAACCAGACCTTGATTGAGCAGGGCTATGATCCGCAGTTTGGTGCGAGACCACTGGCGTCAGTGTTCAATCGCTTGGTTATGCGTCCCCTATCCAAGCAACTGGTATCTGGCGATCTGGTGGAGGGAGACTATCGTTTGTCCTGGAAAGATCAGCAAACCCAGGTGACGCGCGGAACGTAAGTGCGCCACCGGAGGCCACCCTAGGTTCTGAAAAGATCTTTCCCCCAGCGGCGATTCAACAGCCCCTCGTTTCTGTTCGGCAGTTTCTACACCCGCCGCACAGAAATGACTCAATAGGGCTAATTTCCTATCCTCCGGGTATTTGGACTTCTATAAACCGGAGTGCCGACGACGGCCCGAAAAAATTCAAAATCTATTTTCCTAGGAGTACGAACCATGAAACCAAACTGGTGCTATTTGGCCTTTACGCTTCTTTTGCCCTTTACATTAGCCAACTGTGGGGTACCAATTGAAAACGTTTCAGGGCTTGATGTGGAGATCAACCCGACGGGCCAGGAGGATCATCACTTTTTCGGAATCATTAAGTTTGAGGGTAAAGAAACGGCAAAGTATCCTGACGTCTATGACGCTGAGGACAGCCCCCGTTATGAGATTGAATGGAGCACGATAAACGAAGATTTTGCTGAAGTGTATTATGTCCCTACTGAGGATGGCGTTTACAGCGAAATCAAAGTTCTTGAAGGCAACACCATTTATGCACACTATAAGCAAGATCAACTGTACTATTCCGAATATCTCGAAATGAAACCCGACAGAAATAACTTCGTTATGGTGATTCCGCGCCTAAGGCGCATTGACGTCAATCATATGCTTATAACCCGGCAAAACGGGTCGAAATATTTTGCACCGGGCGAATATACGGTCTATATGGTTGATGAATGGGGCAGTGACGAATTCATTACCTCGGGACAAACCCAAACAGGCCTTGATGTGCTTGACGGTTTCACGTATCTCGTTAGGGTGGAAGCCACCGACGAACAAGACCAAGTGACGACTGAGGAATTCACAGTCGATTTCACCAAAAATAGGTAAGAGATATAGAGGACAGGCTATCTTCCATGATGCATGGAGGATAGCCCAAGCCCCTACTCAACAACCTCGATACCGACGGGGGCGGTGGGCTCGGCCTGCTCCACAAATTCTAAGACCGCGGGTGTTTCAATATCTTCCAAAGCTGCTTCTGCACCACTGAAATCTCCCAGAGTTTCATCGACAGAACCAGTACCGACGAGTCCATCTTTGGTCATATAGATCGGATTCTTCATGCCATCCAGCTGGTTTATCAAGCCGCAAATCTCACTACTGGCATTCTCCGCACAGAATTCCTGGGCCGCTAGCAATACTTCGGCATCTGTCACCGCGCTATTGGTGGCACAAATATTGCCCTCTGACATGCCGATCCAGGCCCCAGCTAAAGAACAATCGATCCCAGAGTCATCTGAAGGTTCAGCGCGCAGCATCGTGACCAGGATTCCACCCATTATGTCTTCAACGCTGAAATCCGCAAACAAGTCCTCGTGTCCAAAGTTTGCTTCTTGGGGTATCGCCAAGGCTTGCACTGCCAGGTCTTGCGCGCTATCTGCGGCAACTTTGAAGACGAAGGCCATAGCTTCTTTGGTTTGAAAAGGCGCCAAGGGGCCTAGGTCCTCTGCCAACTCTTTGCGATAGACGATGCCGCTTGCTTTAACGAGGCCATCACTGGAAGCCGCAAAATCGATACCAAATTTTGTTGGTTGATCTTCGCCCCCTTGGATCGCATAACCAATCATGGACATGACTTTGGGTTCAACGGAGTTGTCAAAGATGATTTCCATCGTGCTCGGACCCTCCGAGGCTTCCTCATCAGCCAGCGCTGTCTTGAAGAAAACAACACGTCCAGAGGCCTGCTCGTCATTCAAGGGGCTTATCTCGAAATTGATCGCATGATAGTAAAGGTCGTCTGCGCCTTTCCAGTAGAACTCAAAAGTATAGTCATAGTCCCCTTCGGCATTGGCGTAGTATTTGATAAAATTTGGCGCGTTGCCATCATCGAGGTCCCCATACTGCTCCAAATCTATAATTT
>JBIKVD010000458.1:0-2962 GCA_044357055.1 Oligoflexales bacterium
GGAAGCGCGTACCTACATAGGCCTGGCGATTGAAGGCGCCAGGCAAAAGAGCGACCCGCTGCTGCTCTCAGAGTCTTTGTATCAGCTTGCCTTAATCTATGAAAATGAAGGCAATGATGCTGACGCGATACTAACGTTGGAGCAGCTTGAGCAAGTGGGCCAGGCAGAGAGTTCTTTGCTTTTCGATGCCTTGAGAGTGCATGGCCTTCTTTTGATGGAACGGGAGCGCTGGGCGGAAGGGAGTCAAATCTTTTCAGAATTAGTGCAGGCGCAGGAAAAATTGCCGGCTTCGGAAAGAGATGTGAGCTTTCATGGATTAGCTTTATTCTGGCGGGGATATGCTGACTTTATGCGCGACGAGCGGACCTCCTCACAGAGAGACTGGGCCCGACTTGCAGATGAGTGGTCTTCTACTTACTATGGCGCTGCTGGTGATTTCTTATTAGAGCGTACCGGGGGAAGGGAGCCGATGGCGGAGCCTGAGCTTAGCAGAGCTTCCTTTTCTCAATCCTGGATGTATGAGGGCTTTTCACAATCTCAGGCCATGGTCTTGCAGCGCGTCGAGAGTCTGTTACGTTTAGGTCAGCCGGATCTTGCCATTTGTGAACTAGAAGAAATGAATCCAAAGGACTTGCATGGTCAACAGCTGGCCCAGGTAGCTCTGCTTAATTATGCTTCTGGTCGCTGGTTCAGAGCAATCCAGCAATTTAGCGAACTTCCTCGAGAGGTTCGCGTGACCCTGCCTAAGGAGTATGATCGCATTCTTTTTCCGAGAAAATATGATGAACAGATTTTTGATTATGCGTCGAGACTGCAGCTTGATCCCTACCTTGTATTGTCTTTGATGAGACAAGAGAGCATTTTTAATCGTTTTGCAGAAAGTCCAGTGGGTGCAAAGGGTTTGATGCAATTAATGGAACCCACGGCAAAGTTGGAAGTCAAAAAACTCAAGGCGGGCTATCTAAATAAAGAAGAATTCCAGTATATTCGCGAGAGGGCGGGTAAGGGGCCTTGGCTTTTTGATCCATATGTCAATATTCCCATTGGCATTCACCATCTGCATCGGCTTTTTGGCGATAGTGCAAGCGTGGTATTCACCCTAGCGGGCTATAACGCGGGAATGAATGCAGTGCGCAGGTGGCAGCAAACCCTACCCACAAAGAATTTGGCGCTCTTTGTTGAGCGGATTCCCTACAAAGAAACGAGAAATTATGTGAAACTCATTATGAGAAATTACTTCTATTACAAGAAAATGTATGAACCTGAGAATCAAGATTTCCCGTATCTCCATGCCTATTTTTCAAAAATCATTGAAAAGGTACAGATTAATTGAAACGCATGTTTCCATGGCTTATTCCAATGATGCTGGTGCTGGCAAATTGCCGAACGATGCAAGATGCCTATCTAGGACCCGGCAAAGGCGGCGAACCGGGGCCAGGTGTTCAGGGCGGGGCCTGTCAAGATGCCGCCGGGGGAGAGCGGCAGGATGGATCGAACTGGGTTTCCAGTTTGTCTATAAAATCGACCATGAACCAATGCCAGGGGAAATCAGTCGTATGTTACTGCAAAACAGGTGTTGTGGAATGCAAGGAGGAGTCTACGGGAGCGGCGGTGGACTTGTGCGCCCCCCCCCGAAGCCAGACATGCCGCCCAAAGAAGACGCGATGGGGGCTTTTGATTCACAAGCGCTTTGCTTGCCGAATGGGTTGGCGTCGGATCGACTCAAGCATACTCTAACTTGCGAAACCTTAGGCCAAAGCTATAGCGCTGGTGCCATCAGCATAGGGCAGACTACGTATCGCCCTGCGGTTGAACATGGAGATCTAAATATCTTTGTTCGTGGCTTTCACTGTCAAAATCAGACGGTACTTGTGCCAAAGACCCCTAGTTTAGCGACAGTAGGTGACATTTTTTCTTTCATTGCCTGGGATCCTATGGCTCCTAGAATTCAAACCATGTTTTCAACTGGGAAGGAAGTTCAGTTTGCCAATCTCTATTCGACATTGAACTGGCGCTGGGAATTGAATAGTGGGAATGGCGCTAGATCGGGAGGGTTGACAGGGCAAGTGGACGTAGGGGGACTTAAGTCACAAAAAGGGGAATCAATCCATGTCCCTTCTTCTGGCTATGATATTGGCGGAGGTTCTGAAGTTGTGGTGTTATATGCCTCTCCCTCAACCATAACCTTGAAATACACGCGGGACGATAACATTGTTGGTGGCTACGGCCTGCACTTTACGGGGATTTGCGTGGACCCGGATTTGGTGACCCTCTTCGAAAAATTAAAGAACTCAGGGCAACGCCCGGCGTTAAAAGCCCGGCAGGCCTTTGCCAAGGCCATAGGTAATGAAGTACAGGTGAGCGTACGTGATACCGGATCTTTTATGAATGTTACTAGTCGGCATGACTGGTTCCAAGAAGATAAGTTCGACAAATAGAGATGGCTACTTGGCCTTTTCAACAAAATCTACTACTTAACGCATGGTTTGTTGTTCGGGCGAAGAAGCAAAACAGTGAGGGTCGAGCAGGCAAGAGTCATAAATAGTCTTGATTCTAGGATAGTCTGACAAAGTTACTTCGTGCCTCATGGCATTATATACCTGCGGAATAAGGCAAATATCCGCTAAAGTGGTCGTTTGCTTCAGGCAGCGGTTGCTGCTCTCGGTGCTCTGCAGTCGCTTCTCGATAGCTGAAAATCCACGTCGAATCCAGAATTGCGCATGTTCCTTTCTTTCTGTTGGGTCATCGCTATGTTTTTGCAGGGCACTTAGGTTTTGCAGAGGCTGAATGCCAGAGACGATCATGAGACAGATTTGGCGAACAAAAAGCCGCTCTTCAAAATCTTGGGGCAGGAGTGGAGGCAATGGGTAGGCGTCTTCTAACCACTCCAAGAGGGCGAGGGATTCGGACCAGTGTTTTTGGTCAATTTTTAGTGTCGGAACCAGGCCAGATGGATTGATTG
>JBIKVD010000459.1:0-2953 GCA_044357055.1 Oligoflexales bacterium
GAGGGCGTGATGGCAGGAAGAGCTACGATCCAGATCAATTCGCTTTTATTCCTGTCCCTATTTTGGGGATGCGGTCAAAGGCCGGGTGGCATTGAAGTCGGGAGCGATACTTCTGTGACCTCAAAAAGTATGACTTCGGGGACTGCAGAGCCTGCAGGCAGCTGTAACACGACTGATTGTCCGTTAAGCGGCGGAGCCAATGGAGCCGCCAGCGGAGGCGCCAACGGGACCTCTGGAACATCTGGTGCGGCGAGCCCGGCGACCAGCTGGGACAGCGCCCTGACGAGCGCCTGGGCCAACAGTAGTAACTTAGCTGACCTTGCCGCCAATCTTCGCACCAACGTCGAAGCCGGTGGAGAATCTTATGAGCTTCTAAGCTATCAAGCGGGCTCAAAAACCGATCGGCCCCATGCTCGCCATGCAGATATCAATATCTGGTTAAGAGGCATAGTTCCCGCCGGGATTAGGGGTCAGGCGGCACGAAAGCACCAAGACGGCCCCGAAGATCAGAACGCACCACGAATCTATACCTTGTTAGATAATGGACGTGATGTAGCGCTAAGTAGCTACAAGGTCTACGGCTGGAAATGGCCAAGCGATAGCGAGCAGGCGCTAAAGGATGATATGGGATACAAAATCCATGATGGTTCTCGGGATGGTTTAATTTTCGGCCCCAATAAGGACGTCACAGCTGTGGGCTTTGCCACTCAGCAAGGGCAATCGGTCAAGGTACCCTTTCGTGGACCAAAAATTACGGGTGACAAAGTTGCTCTGGTTCTCTATGCAACTCCAAACCAGATGACTTTGAAATATACCCTCGAGGATAATGTCGTCACGGGATATACGATTCATATCATCGGGGTCGCGGTTCACGCCGGCCTAATCCAAGCCTATCTCGACTCAGTGGTTCCAGGGGATTCAGGACAACGTCCTGCTTTAGCGGCTGGGGCAGAAATTGGTAAGGCTATGGGCAGCGAAGTGATTTTGATGGTCCGTGACGTAGGGTCCTTCATGAATCCCTTGGATACCAATCATTGGTGGGACTAAGTTTCTATTCCATTGGGCCTTGGCAGAGGCAAGTATCCCTCCCTCATTTGCCAGCGGCTGTATAGGCAAAATCTACCCAATCCCATTGTTTTTTTAGTAGCTGGGCTGCCAGCTGAATCTATCCTACGATAGAATGGAGAACAAACTATCGTATCCAACTTGGATCCAGCATGTTGAAACTTTATTTGCAAGAGCAATTGGCAAGGGGCGAAGGCCAGGTCTCTGGAGAAGAGGTCCTGGAAAAGCAGCGCGGCCGATTCAGGCGCAATCGCCGCTTAGCAGAACGCTTTCGGCTACCTGATGGTCAACTGGCCTTGATGAATGAGCAGGATATTTTTGTTGTGAGCGAGTTGTCGCGAGACGGTTTCCGCAGCGTGGTTTCACCCGAAGCGGCAGATCGCTTTATACTTGGAGATCAGTACAAGATTAAAGTGAGATCGCGACGCGACGGCGTCACGCTCAATGCCAAGGTCATCTGGCGAGAGCAAAAGGAAGTTGGATTTAGAATTCTAAATTGTGAAATCAAAGATCAGCAGATTTTCGCTTCATGGCTAAAGCCGTTAGAAATCGGCGGTAGCATGCATCTTTCCAGCGAGGGAAATGACCAAGACCTAATTTTTGTGGGCGAAGGTGATACTTGTTTAAAAGTGAGCTGTGACACGGAAAAGACCATTCAAAATTGGCAATTGACTTATGAGGGACGAAGCATCAACTGGAGCCTAACGGTGGGATTTCGCACGGGAGTTCTAAGCAATCCTCATGGTGACAGCCTTTTGTTATCTCAGGATAAGGACGTGATGTGGAGCTACCTGGATCATGATAGGCCAGAGGAAAAATGGGTTCAGGAGGCCTTAGATATCATCTTTGCACTGGCGGATCCCATTGGAGAAAAAATCTTGCGAGGCGTCAATGAGTCAGCACTTTAAAATTATTCGAAGAGACAGCGCCAGTATGCACGAAGCCTACGACTTGTCGCGCCGCGCAGTGGTCAAGAATCTTTGTGAAATTATGGGTCTGAACACGGACGAGGATATTGCAGAGTTGGAATCACGTTTTCATGAGATAAAAGAAATGGACTTTTCGAATGCGTTGGCAGAGGATATGATGCGAAAAATTCGTGACCGTCTGATGGGCTCCAGGCGGAAAGAATTCGTTCACGAACCGGTAAAAACAGCCAGTATTTTAGATCTTTTGTAACAACTCTTGCAGTCGCTGCCTATTGGCTATGTCGTTGCATATCTGCGAAGGGGCTTGTCGATGTCGAATGCAAAAAATCAGCCAGAGAGCGGAAAATCTGGCCGCGAAGGTTTCCTTGGAGGATTTGCCCAGCTGCTAGGTCAAAGCGGTGAGCGGCCAAACCGTATTGAACGAAGAATTGCCAGTGAATTAGTTAGCGGGGTCCTGTCCAGGCTCGAAAAAAGTAAAGATGAGATCATCCGCCTTTTTTGTCGAGAATTGGGGATCGCTATGGCAGGAATTCTTAAGGAACCTCTGCAAAGATTATCAGAATCCAGAAAAATTCAGGTTACCATCGAGATAGTGCCAACCTTGTCCAAACCCGCTGAAAAAGCAAAAGCAAAAGCGGCGGATAAAGCTAAGGTGAAAGCCACACATGGCAAAAAAACAGGAAAATCTTAGATTTCGAACCAAATAGAAAGAGGCGATGAAGCATATGCTAATTCGTAAGCAAATAGTACTTTTGGGTATCCTTGCCCTTGGCTGCCAAGGCTTCAGCGAGCAAACAAATCTTGCGAATCATCAGTCGGGTCACCCGAAATCAAAATTGGGGATCCACAGCGGTTTTTGTCGAAATGTCGTCGAATCTGCCTGTAGTGATCAAATCGTTTGGGATTACGTCACCCGGGCAAAACCAGCAGTGCTAAAGATATTGGATGCTGTCGATGTT
>JBIKVD010000460.1:0-2949 GCA_044357055.1 Oligoflexales bacterium
ATTATCTTTGCAGTTTGCAAGCAAAAGAATGCAAAAGAAAGGTAAGAAAAGGCAATAAGACTTCCGAAGGATTCTTGCAAGTGCGTCCAATGGATTAGCTCCATGAGTCTTCTTGAGATATTTAGGAAAAAGGTTCTACCCCATTGTAAGCAATCTCGGCCATCAAGGACAGGGGCAGAGAAACAATGGTGCCAATTCTGGCGATTTGTGGGATTTCAACTGATCTAGCGGACGAAGGTTCGGTTGTTTTTTACCTACCGTGGGTTGGAGCTAGAATGCAGATCCGGCTAACAACGCACTTTTATTTGCCTAATGACAATAAATTGCCTTATCGCAAATCCAACGTTCTTGAATTTCGCTTGGATGCCACGGGAATAGTAGCTGCGATCGCTGTCTTGGATCTCTCATGGGTCGCTACCATCCGCAGCTGTCGAAGCTAGCAGGATTTCATGGGAACTGGTTCAAGTCGACCCATTGCCGAAATAACTCAGCAAACGACTGCTGAGGACTCGTATAGACATAGTCAATGATATTGCCATTTACTTTGGGTTCCCCTCCGCTTCGTAAACGAACCAGAAAGCCCAAGGATTGAAAGGCATCGAAAGCTTGCCAATTTGCAGGGAAATGTTTCTGCAGTATCTTTAGGTTCTCCAGTTCTCCGAGAAACTGGGTGATTTGTAGCATTTCCTCGCGGCATGGCAGACCGCTGTTCCTCGGACAATGCACCTGCCCGTTAAAGGCCAGAAAGTGATAACCGCCATCGGGACTGTCGAGTGCGTAGCCGAGAACCTCGGTAGCATCTAAGCTTGCTTGTACGATATCGCGTAATGGATAAGAGTGAACCGCAATCCTCGAGCCCGTACTGGAGCTTTCCGTGCCGCCGCCACTGCCGGCAGAAACGACTCCGAGCAAGGATAGATCACCTTGATCTAAAATCACGGAACCCGAGCTCCCTAAGACCGTTTTACAGTCATGAGTAAAAATGAAGGGCGCTCCAACAGAGCTCACTTCACACTGATCGAAGACTTTTTTAAAGTCGCCCATCGGATGGCCTATGCCTACAACCGCCATTCCAACCCTGGCTTCCTTCATAACGAAAGGAAGCCCCTCCAACTCATCTGGCAGATCGACCGCCAGCAAAGCTAGATCAATTCTATGGTCGACAAGAATAGCCGATTTGAGAGCAAAACCCTGAGTTTGCTTTGTGAGAGGATTCGAGCCGGAAAAATAGGGCATACTGTCTATTTTGGCTCGACCCGCCTCTTTGTTACAGTGAGCGGCGGTAAGGACGAACCTCTGACCCTGATAACTATGAATCATACCTGAGCAAAATGGCTTGCCAGCAGTGTATGGTTCTAAGGATTCGCCCAGTCTTAGACCAATTCCCACCGCGTCATGACCAAGATCACGAATTACCGCGTTCTCATGATCTTCTAGATATTGACTTCGGGGTGCTTGCGAGGCAAGAACTTTAGATTCCAGTCTCCGTCGTTCGTCAATCGAGCGACAGGCCAAAAAGAACACGATGAGACTTAAAAGGATCGTAGCGCGATGCAATACAGACTCCGCTCGGGAAGAATGTTTTCGCCAGCAATTTTCCGAATTTTCACTCTATCATGCCCTCTAATTCAACGGGGAGGGTGATTTATTCAGCGCGTTCTATTAAGTTGCCCTCTATGCTCACGGTTCCACTTTTTATCGGGCTGAACCAAGGAAGGACATCCATTGCGAGGCTTACTGAAGTACGCGCCTTTAATCCTGCTTTTGGGACTCATCGCATTCTTTTTGATAGACTTCCGTCGACAAAATCAAGCGAAGCTGTTAGATCTGCATCGCATGGCCCAGGAACTGGTACTAAAGACGGAGCCCAAGCTCAGTGAGAGCGATTGGTTAAGCGTTGCCTTCGGCAAACGACTTTTCTTCGACCCGCGTTTATCAAGTCATCAGCAAGTTTCCTGTGCCACTTGTCATAAGCCTGAACTAGCTTTCACCGATGGGCTTGCCCTAGCCACAGGACAGGCACAGGTCCAACGAAACACCATGCCCATCTTCAATATGTGGTTACTTTCTTGGTTTTTCTGGGATGGTCGTTCCGACTCCCTCATCAGTCAGGTACAAGGTCCGATGTTTCACCCTCATGAACACGGTTTATCTCGTGAATCTCTCGCGCAGGCCATTGCCACTTACCATCGGACCGAGTACGAAGCACTCTTTGGTCCTTTGCCCTCCTTGCTGAAACCAGAACCTCTTTCCCCATCGCAGCAACAAGCGCAGGCAGCTCCCATTCAAGTTGCCCCTGAACTGGCGGCCTACGCTCTCACGAGCCTCGGGTCTGGGGATTGGATTGCGCAGAGTCTTGCACTTCGTCAGAAGCATGAGCAAGCCAATGTAATACTCGAGCAGATTCCCGGTTACCTTCCAGGGAAAACCTTTTCTCCTACCCTCAGCGCTCAGCCCTGGGACCATGTGGATACAGTGGTCTTGAACATTTCCCGGGCCATCGCCAATTTCGAAAGGACGATCGTCGCGAAGAATTCCCCTTTCGACCAATTTGTTTCCAATTGGCTGGAACCTACCAAACCGCAAAAAGCCTGGAACGAATCCTTTACGGTGTTGGAATTTGAAGGTTTCCAGCTCTTCGCCGGTAGAGCGCAATGCAGTAATTGTCACTTTGGCCCTAATTTCAGTGATGGCCAATTTCATAACATTGGCTTGCCGGCATTAAATCAGAGGCTTGACTTGGGGCGAGCCCTGGGAGTTCAGATGACTTTCGTGGATCGCCTCGGCTGTGAAATTCTGACTGTTAAGTCGCCCACTACTTTTTTTCAGGAACAAGAATCCTGTCGAGAAAAACCATTTCTAGACAGGACCAATCTGGAACTACTCGGAGCTTTCAAAACTCCCTCCCTGCGACAGTTGAAACAAACTAAGCCTTATATGCATGACGGT
>JBIKVD010000504.1:0-2942 GCA_044357055.1 Oligoflexales bacterium
CTCGCGTATGCTAAAGAATTTGCGGTGCCGTAGGACGGCCAAAATCCATCGAGTAACCAGCTGAACACTCAACTCCGCCTTAGCTTTATCCTTTGGTTTCCTGGCCCTGGCAGGAATGACAGCAAACCCATAATGGGCGGCGAGCTCGGCATAAGATGGGTTTGTTTCCGGGTCATAGCGGCAAGGGTTTTTAACGGCCGAACGGAGATTGTCGGGGACGACGACTTCGGGTGAGCAGCCGAAGAATTCTAGAGCATTAACATGAGCTCCAAGCCAGAAAGGCAGGCTTTGGGATGGAACAGCTTCGGCATAGCAGTAACTGCTAGCCCCCCAAGCTGCTACAAAAATTTGAGCTTGGATAACATTGCCGGTGTCCGGGTCGTGGATGGGAACAGTCTGGCCTGCGAAGTCAACAAACAGCTTCTCACCGGCCTTATGCTCCTGGCGCATGGAGATGCGCTGTTTTTGCAGCCACTCGGAGAACAATTTGCAAAAACGGCTATATCCGACTCCGCCTGGCGTTTTGCCGAGGTACTCCTCCCAAACCAGAAGTCTTGTAACGCCCTTTTTCTTCAATTCGAGATAAATTGTGCTCCAATCAGGAGACCGCTCGGTGTCGACGGTATTGACATGTGTCGGATAAAGCAACGCTTCCAGGGCCGTATCATCAAGCCCATCGGGCAGGGGCCAACTAAGGTCTGCAGCCTGGGCGCGATGGAGGCATTCGAATACTGCCGTTTTTGAAATTTGGCAGCTTTTCTCGATAGATCGCTGCGATTGGTGGCAAAGGAATCTAAGCCGTAAAATCTCCCGAATCTGCCGCATAGAAAGTCTCCAGTACGCCATGACGAACTCCCACAAATGCCTGTGCCCCATGCGCAGACCAGGAAGTCCATGAAAAAATCATGTCAAACCGGATGTCTAAGCTAGATGATACGGCTTAATGCCGACCAACCATCCGCCATTCGGAATGACTGGTCGCAGCGCCCCGGAATCGGTGGTCGTCTTGGATCAGAACCACCGCTCGCCTTCATCGGAATCGGTGGTCGTCTTGGATCGGAATTAGTGGTCGCCTTGGACAGGAATCGGTGGTCGTCTTAGGCCGGAATATGCAAACGATAAGCGCGTTATGATTGATGCCTTGCTAAAAGGCACGGCTCGCCCCGCAAAAAGCAGCTGGGATAGGATCAAACAAGAAGCAAAACAACCAAGCATCGGTCATATCCATGAATTCACCTCTCAGCTGCAATTCCTTGTTCGTCATGACCTGGGCGAGCAAGCATTTTCAGTACTTCCCGATATCAAACTCCGGCAATTTTCTGCAGAAGCCAGATCACTTGACGCGGCTTCCATGCGGGATTTAGCGCTTTATAAACGCTATGCTTTGGCAGCGGCTTTGATTCGTGTGCAAACAGGCCGTGCAATCGATGATTTGGCGGAAATATTTGTCAAACGGATGCAAAAACTCCACCGGCAAGGAAAAGAAGCCCTGGACACGTACCATTTAAAGCAGGTTGACCAAACCCATTCCCTCATTGCAATGCTGCATGATGTTATTATCGCTGCTTGTAAATCTGAGGCAAGCGCCCAGGAACGTCTCAGCACGATTATTGCAGTCTTTGGGACTGACCCGGATAAAATATTGGAACAGTGTGAAGCATTTGGGGCTCATGCTGACAATAACTATTTGCCGTTTCTACCGCGTTTTTATAAGTCGATCCGACATATTTTGTTCGACCTTTTAGAGGCCGTGGCCCTCGTGTCAACCAGCAGCGACACAAGCATAGCCCGGGGCATTACCTTTCTGCTTCAACACCGCCGCATTAAAGGGGAATGGCTACCGATACCTTTATCCCAGGACCTTGATTGGGTTAGTGATAAATGGTGGCCTTTGGTTTCCGGTGGGGCTTCAAGAAATACTATAATTTCTAAGGTCTCCCGCCGATATTTTGAACTTTGTCTCTTTACTCAAGTGCTGCAGGACCTAAAATCAGGCGATTTAGCCGTCATTGGCGGGGATAAATACGCCGATTACCGTTCGCAGTTGATTCATTGGGATGAATATAAAAATGAACTGCCCGCCTATGGGCAACAGGTAGGCATCGATACCGATGCCCAATTATTCGTGGAAAAAATGCGCATGGAACTTAGCGCCGCAGCCTTGAAAACTGATCATTCTTTCCCAAAAAACCAATTTGCCCGCTTTGAAGCGGGGGAATTGGTTCTCAGTAAACTCGAACGCCGGACGGTACCAAAAGATTTCGGGATTTTGAATAAACTCCTAAGCGAAAGGATGCCGCAAATCAATATCGTCGATATCCTTGCCGACACCGACCATTGGCTTGGATGGTCCCAGCATTTTAAGCCCCTATCCGGGTACGACGCAAAAATCGAGAACCCCAGGATGCGTTACATTGCGACAACTTTTTGCTACGGCTGCAACCTTGGTCCGACCCAAACAGCACGGTCCATCAAGGGTTTAGATCGCCGCCAGGTTTCGCTTGTAAATCAGCGGCATGCCACGGTGGAAACCCTGGAAAAGGCCATCGTCCAAGTTATCAACGCCTATAACAACTTTTCATTGCCAAAAATTTGGGGATCAGGGAAGCGCGCAGCCGCTGATGGAACCAAATGGGATCTATACGAACAAAATTTGCTTTCCGAATATCATATCCGCTACGGCGGCTATGGGGGGATTGGCTATTACCACGTCTCCGACAACTATATTGCTCTTTTCAGCCGCTTTATCCCGTGTGGTGTCTGGGAAGGAATATACATTCTTGATGGCCCCATGCAAAACCATTCCGATATCCAATGTTACCTCGCAATATATCCTAACCATCTAGCCTAGCTATTTTGCACGATAATCTGGACACCCCTCTAGGAATGGCATGCTTTTCTAACAAGGTTTTGCTACATCCCCTGGGTCTGGGCAATGGCTG